>JAIRYY010000014.1 GCA_031267485.1 Tannerella sp. | reverse complement strand
CGGTTCATCTCGAAATTCTGGAATCCCATGCGGAATACTTCCGGCGAACTGTCGGCGATGCGGAAATCGCCTGCCGCCGGGTCGACAAAGTTCACCTTCGAAACGATGGAATTTGCGTCCGTCCGGTATTCCAGCGCCGTTTGGTACGACACGCTGTCGGGTTCGGAAACGGAATCATCTTCCCGAACGACAGCCGAAAACGTTTCCGCATCACTTCGGGGAAAAGCGGCGCTCAGACTGCCAACAAACGCGCCGAAAGCAGACAGCAGCAACATCCGGCTTAAAAAAATCTTCTTCATATTATTCTGTTTATTATTTTCAACGAATTAAAAACAGGTTGCAAATTTATCGTTTTTTTTTGAAATCCGCAATTCTGTCCGGCGGGAATGGACTTGTTTTAACGTGAGTTCGACGTAACGGGCTGTCTCGCAAAGTCCCGATTCGTCATTGCGAGGAACGAAGCAATCCCTGCGTGTATCGGCGATTGCTTCGTCGTTCCTCCTTGCTGGTGACGACTGATATTCCCGCTATTGCGAGCCTCCCGTTCATCGTTCAATTATGAATTGCGCTGTTCAGTGAAATGATATGGTCTTTCAGGGTTAGCCGTTCGTCGTGGTCGAGCAGGAAGCGTATGACCTGCGCGTTTTTTTCCCTGTCCAGGGGTAATTCTTCCGCCAGAGTGTGTATGCTCTCGGACGCGTTTTTTTCAAGACGTTCCAGCAGCGCTTTTCTGACTTTGTTAAATTCCCAGTTTTTCAGTCCCTGATGGTTTTTTCGGAGGCAGACGTCGCAGGTGCGGCAGTCCGTCTCCGTTTTTTCCCCGAAATAGCGCAGCAGCATCAGGGCGCGGCAGCGGTTGTTTCCGGTCATGTATTCGACTACTTTGTCGATTCGTTCCAGGGTGCGTTGATGGCGGTCTTCGAATATGCTGCGCGGAATGACCACATGCCTTGCTTCTTCCCGGCGGCGGGTGAATACGATTTGCGGCAGTTTTTTGCGCGGGACGTAACTGATTATACGGCTTTTGGACAGTGTGATAAGGATGTTGTAGACGGCGTCCCGCGTCGAATGTACGCGTGTCGCTATCACTGATTCGTCGATGAATGTATAGTCGGCGAACAGTCCCGTGTATGAGCGGAGTATGACCTGAATGATGTCATCCGTCAGCTTGTCGAAATCCATTTTATACAGTTCGTCGCGGTTCGTCAGGAACAGCAGGCGGGAATTGTTGTCCGGGTCTTCCACATATTCGATGTATTCCGCCGCTTCAAGTATTTTCAGGGCGCTGTGCACCTGGAAGGAGGAGAAACGGTATACCCCGCAAAAGTCGAAAATTGAAAAGTCGTGCGTCAGGAACGCGCCGAACCCCACGGCTATCTGGAAATAATTGCCCAGCGCCTCGTAGACGCGGACGATAAACTTTCTGTCGGGATATTCGTCCGTCATGCGCCTTTTCAGCTTGGATGCTTCGGAGGATGAACAGAGAGCGATTGCGTACGCCTTTTCCCCGTCGCGTCCGGCGCGTCCCGCCTCCTGGAAATATTCTTCCAGCGAATTGGGCATGTCCATGTGTATCACCAGCCGCACATCCGGCTTGTCTATTCCCATTCCGAACGCGTTTGTCGCGACAATGATGCGGCATGTCCCATTTTTCCAGGCATCCTGCCGTCCCGATTTTTCGTCGCGGTTCAGTCCGGCGTGAAAAAAGTGTGCGGAAAACCCCTCCTGCTGCAATGTCCGTGCGATATCCTGCGTATGCTTCCTGTTGCGTACATATACGATAGTAGACCCCTCGACACGCTTGAGTATGTGTATCAGTTCTTCCGTTTTATTTTCCGTGTTCCGGACAATATACGCCAGGTTTTCGCGGGTGAAACTCTTTTTCAGCACATTCTTCCTGCGGAACAGCAGTTTGTCCTGGATGTCGTCGACGACTTCGGGCGTGGCCGTTGCCGTGAGCGCAAGCACCGGGGTATTCTCCGGCAGCTCTTTCCTCACGTCGGCAATATGCAGGTATGAAGGGCGGAAATCATAGCCCCACTGCGAGATACAGTGGCTTTCGTCGACCGCCAGCATGCATATTTTCATGGATGACAGCTTCCGTTTGAACAGTTCCGTATGAAGCCGTTCCGGTGAAATGTAGAGGAATTTATAGTCGCCGTAAATACAGTTGTCGAAATGCCGGGCTATCTCGTCGGCCGTCATGCCGGAATGTACGGTCGTCGCTTTTATGCCCCGTGCGCGCAGGTTGTCGACCTGGTCTTTCATCAGCGCGATGAGCGGGGTCACGACGAGACACAAGCCCTCCATAATCATGGCGGGAACCTGAAATGTGATGGATTTGCCGCCGCCGGTGGGCATCAGTCCAAGCGTGTCTTTTCCGTCCAGTACGGAGCGCATGATGTCTTCCTGCAGCGGGCGGAAGGAGGAATATCCCCAGTACTTCTCAAGTACCTCGCGGAGAGTGTCAGTCACGGCCGGGATGGTTTGACGGTCTTATGTCTTTAATCATCAGCTGTATGGAAGTGATGCCGTTATAGACGTTTTCTTCGATGGTGTAACATATATCGACAGGGTTTCCATCCGTGATGTATTTGGCATGTTCGCTCATGCTGAACGCGATGGCGTGCGCGGGTATTTTGGAGCTGTCGTCAATCAGTTCAAGTTTCAGGTGAATGCCCTCCTTCCCGACGATTCTGCTTGTCCCGAAATCGCGCACGTTATACGAACAGAAAACCGGCTTCTCGTTGTCCGGCCCGAAAGGATTCATTCTCTTGAGGTCGTTCATCAGCGCATTGTTTATCTCCTTCAGGCAGATGACGGCGTCGATGTCTATCTGTGGAATCATCTGTTCGGATGTGACTTCTTCGGACGTTATTTTCATAAACCGTTCGATGAACTCGTCGAGGTTCTCCTCGCGCAGGGACAGGCCGGCGGCAAACGTGTGTCCGCCGAAGTTTTCCAGCAGATCCCGGCAGTTTTCAATCGCCTTGTACATGTCGAAGCCGCCTATCGAGCGCGCCGAGCCGGTGATGAGTTCCGACGATTTGGTGAGCACAACGGCCGGGCGGTAGTATTTTTCCGTCAGCCGGGAGGCGACAATTCCTATTACGCCCTTGTGCCAGTCGGGGTTATATACGACAATACCCTTGTGGTCGTCGATATTCTTAATATCGTCGATAATAGCGTTTGCCTCCTCCGTTATCCGTCGGTCCATTTCGCGCCGTTCGTCGTTGTACTGGTCTATATTCGCGCTTTTCTCGCTTGCAACCTTCTCGTCCCTTGCCAGCAGCAGGTCGACCGCCTCCCGTCCGTTCATCATGCGTCCGGAAGCATTTATGCGCGGCCCGATTTTGAAGACGATGTCGCTGATGGTAATCTCTTTCCCCAGCAGTCCGGCCGTCTTGATGATGCCCATGAGACCCACGCTGGGGTTGTTATTGAGCTGTCGCAGTCCGTAGTATGCCAGGATGCGGTTTTCGCCGGTAATGGGGACAATGTCCGAAGCGATACTGATGGCCGTCAGTTCCAGCAGACATTCGAGTTTGCTGAACGGGATGTCGTTGCTCATCGCGAATGCCTGCATAAACTTGAATCCCACGCCGCACCCCGACAGGTGTTCGTAGGGATAGATCGAATCGGTGCGTTTGGCGTCGAGCACCGCCAGGGCGTCGGGAAGCTCGTCGTCGGGCATGTGGTGGTCGCAGATGATGAAATCGATGCCTTTCTCCTTTGCATATTTCACCCGGTCAATCGCCTTGATGCCGCAGTCCAGCGCGATAATCAGCGTAATGCCCTTTTCTTCGGCATAGTCTATCCCCTTGTATGAAACGCCGTACCCCTCGTCGTAGCGGTCGGGAATGTAATAGTCCAGCAGCGTGGAATACGGGCGCAGGAACCGGTAAACGAGCGATACCGCCGACGTCCCGTCGACATCATAATCTCCGTATATCAAAATCTTCTCATTGTTGCCCAGAGCCTTGTTCAGCCGCTTCACTGCCCGGTGTATGTCCGGCATCAGGAACGGATCATGCAAATCGTTCAGACTTGGTTTGAAAAATTTCCTTACCCCATCGGGCGCAGTAATCCCACGCTGCACCAGCAGCCGGCAGATGAGGGGATTGAGGTTCAATTCCTTCTCCAACATCTCCTGTGAGCGTGCATCCTTTTCCGTGTGGGTTTTTAAACACCATCTTTTTGTCATTATATATTGTTTTTATTTTTTTCATGTGACAGTTTGCTTTTGATTGGCAGCGTGTGGCCGGTTAATCACAAACGGTAATGCATAAATTTTAATTCACAAAGGTAGGAATAAAAATAATATGCGGGACAGATTTTGAGTAAATGTTTTTGACAGCCCTGTTTTTTTGCGGAACGTTAACAAACAATTACCGGGCATATCGGCCGGTTTATTTTGGAGGAGCGTAATTTTTTTATATCTTTACCCCCCGTTTGAAAAGCGAAAGTTCACTCAAATAATCAATATGGAAACATCAAAGGTATTTTTTACGAATTTGCGGACGTCGCCCCTGAGCAATCTTCTGGATAAGATGGAGCGCCTTGTTAAGAAGGCCGGTTTGACAACGCTGGAACTGGACAGGAAGTTCACGGCGATAAAAATTCATTTCGGCGAACCGGGGAATCTGGCCTATCTCCGTCCGAATTACGCGGCGCGGATGGCGAATCTGCTGCGCCGCGAAGGGGCGAAACCGTTCCTGACGGACAGTAACACGCTTTACTCCGGCGGGCGGTCGAACGCGGTGGATCATCTGCAGAGCGCGATGGAGAACGGGTATAATCCCATTTCCGCCCAGTGCCCCGTCATCATTGCCGACGGCCTGAAAGGTACGGACTATCGTGCGGTCGAACTTAACGGGAAGTACTGCAAAGCCCCGAAAATCGGCGCGGCTATTGTCGATGCGGATGTGATCGTCAGCATGAACCATTTCAAGGGGCATGAACAGGCCGGTTTTGGCGGCGCGCTAAAGAACATCGGCATGGGGAGCGCCAGCGTGGGAGGCAAAATGGAGCTTCATTCCTCGTCGAAACCGGTGATAACGGCGGACAGTTGCAAGGGCTGCAATATCTGCGTGGCTCACTGCGCGCACAGGGCCGTCCGGCTTAATGAGGACCGAATTGCCGAAATCGATTATTCCCGGTGTGTGGGATGCGGGCAGTGCGTGGCGCTGTGCCAGTACGGGTCGGCAGTATCGGCGGATTTTGACACGTCGGAAGTGCTGAACTGCAAAATTGCGGAATATACGAAGGCGATACTGGACGGGAAGCCGCACTTTCATGTTAATTTTATTATGAACGTGTCGCCCGAATGTGATTGCTGGAATCATAACGACGCCGCCATCGTGCCGGATATCGGCATTGCGGCCTCGTTCGATCCGGTTGCGCTCGACCGTGCGAGCGCCGACCTGGTGATGAAAGCTCCGGCATTGCCCGGCAGCCGGCTGACCGAAGCGCACCACGGGGAAACATGCGAACATGCCGACAAGTTCCGCATGATTCATCCCGACACGAACTGGCAGTCCGGCCTCGAATATGCCGAATCAATCGGGATAGGGACGCAGAAATACGAACTTAAAGAAATGTGACGGTATGATTTTTGACGATACTGTTTGCGCCATATCCACGCCACCCGGTTCGGGAGGTATCGCGGTCGTGCGCCTTTCGGGGCCGGACGCGTTCGGTATATGCGACCGCGTGTTTGTCCCGCGCCGCCGCGCGGCGGCGCCGTTTCATATCGGGCAGTGTCCGGCCAGTACGGTCGTTTACGGCGCCGTGTACCGGAACGGCGAGGCGCTGGACGATGTGCTGGTTTCGGTTTTTCGCGCGCCTCATTCGTTCACGGGCGAGGATACGATTGAAATATCGTGTCACGGCTCGCTGTATATACAGCAGCAGCTGATGCAGCTGCTCGTCGGGAAAGGAGCGCGGCAGGCGCGTCCGGGGGAGTTTACCCAGCGGGCGTTCATGAACGGCAAGATGGACCTCTCGCAGGCGGAGGCGGTGGCCGACCTGATCGCATCGACATCAGCCGGGATGCACCGTCTTGCCATGAATCAGATGCGCGGCGGATTTTCGGACGAGCTGAAACAGTTGCGCGCGCAGCTGCTCGATTTTATGTCCCTCATCGAACTGGAACTTGATTTCGGCGACCACGAGGAACTGGCGTTTGCCGACCGTGCGCAACTCCGGGAACTGGCCGACAGGATACGCTGCCGAATCAGAGACCTGGCCGATTCGTTCGACGCCGGCAACGCCATAAAAAACGGCATCCCCGTGGCGATCATCGGAAAGCCGAACGTGGGCAAATCGACTTTGCTGAACGCGCTCCTGAACGAGGAACGCGCCATCGTTTCGGACATACCGGGCACTACGCGCGATACGATAGAGGAGACGCTGTACATAGAAGGGCAGCTGTTCCGCTTCATCGATACCGCGGGTTTGCGCGACAACACCTCCGACCGCATAGAAGCGCTGGGCATCCGGCGCAGTTTCGAGAAGGCGGAAAAGGCTTCCATCATACTCTATCTTTTCGATCTTACCCAGAAAGAAACCGAAGAACTGGTTCCGATAAGCTGCTGGCTGCAGAAATTCAACAAACCGATACTCATGATAGGGACGAAGAACGATATAGTGCGCCGCAGTCCCATTCACACGTCGGGCAACGTGCGGGCAATCCATATCTCATGCAAAGAGCCGGCAGATATCGAGCGGGTGAAAAATCACATCATCCGTCTTGCCGGCCTGAACCGCGTCTCCGAAAACGAAGTGATCGTGACCAACGTCCGCCACTACGAGGCCTTGCTCCGCGCCGGAGAAGCGATTGAATATGTCCTGGGAAGCCTCGCCGAGCAATTGTCCGGCGATCTGCTGGCGGAGGATATCCGCGAATGTCTCCGTTGTCTGGCCGAAATAACCGGCGGCGAAATTGCCACCGACGAGGTGCTCGGAAACATTTTTTCGAAGTTCTGTATAGGGAAGTAAGGAGTGAGTATAAATGATTTAAAAATATCGCCATAAGTCATTAAGTTGCTATTTTATCGTGATATTTCTTTTTTACTTCTTATTTTTACTACGCAATAACACTGGATTTTTCGATAATTTTTGTGCCGTATCAGAAAAATTTATATATTTGTATGTTTTTTAGTCATAGATTATGTATAATTGAAACATGATGATACACAGTGATACAAAAATAAGGAGAAATAAAGATAGCATGTCTGGATTCCAAAAAAACAGGCTCTATAACGAATCGTGATGATAACTCAGGAAAAAATTATTCATTCAACCAAAGAAAAATAAATCATAATATGCAGATCACAAACTATCATCTGGAAACAGATTTATCAAAAATAAAATATTTTGCATCTATCAGAGAAAATGAAAATATGCATTTTCGAGCATTTTTAAAGAGTAGAAATGACAGGATTGTCGATAGAATAGTGCATCAAATACATGAAGAAATGAGTCCGCTCATTGACTGTACGCTCTGCGGTAATTGTTGTGGTCATTTAAGACCGGAATTGCACAAAAGTGATATAGCGATCTTAGCTCGATTAGAAAATATTACGATTAAAGAATACATTGAAAATTATTGTGAAAAAAACGAATACGGTGAGATATTCACAGATAAAATGCCTTGCCGGTATTTGGAAGAGAAGAAGTGCCGTATATATGAGAATCGTCCAATTGAATGTCGGAGTTTTCCCAATACAGATAAGAAAGGATTTACATCCCGATTGTTGGGAATGTTGTCATTTTATGAAATTTGTCCGATTGTATTCAATCTTATGGAAAGATTGAAAAATGAAATGCGATTTCGTAGATAAAAGCAAGAAAATCTCAAGGCACGGAGCATTATGCGACCCTCATGAATGTAGAATGTTCCCTTATACATAAGGGAACGGTTTTGTTTCTCGTTTATTTTGAAAGATGAACCCGGATTTCGCCGGAAAAAGGTTGGCAGTTATTTTTGGTCAATGTCTAAATGCGTTTAATGATGAACGATGAACGATGCCTCCCCGCTCATCGTTCATCGTTCACAAAACCATCCTAATATCCGGGATTTTGCATGGACTGTTTTTCTTCGGCAGTCATCGGTCTGCCATCTTTCCATGTATTATCCAGGAAACTCTGTGGAATGGGACGCATTAAATGATGATTGTCCAGATTACTGACTTTAGCCACGTCTTCATTGAAAGCGTACGCCCGTTTTACCAGTGTCCCGGTACGCGACAGGTCGGTCCAGCGAACCATTTCGCCCATTAATTCGCGCGAACGTTCATTGAGGATGAAACACAGCATGCGGTCAAAATCGGATGTATATCCCAGTATTGCGATGATGTCTTTGTCTTCGGCCGGAAGATTCGCCAAATCGGAAACGGTCATATCCGTTGCGTTGGTGGTAACAGGAATATTGTTCGACTCATAATACGAATTTTTCCCGTAAAAGGACGACGGAGGGTTCGCACTGGATGGGGCGGACTGAGTGCCGTCCACGTACCGGGCGCGGTCTTCGCCGGTTTTATACCCCGCACGCGTGCGCACCGCATTAATATAATGGAAAGATCCGGGGATGTCACCTTGCCGGAGTTTCACCTCCGCCGCTATCAGATAGGTTTCCGCTACGCGGGCAGAGATGGCATCCCGTCCGCCGCTGGTCTGGTCGACAGCCGAGCGCAGTCCGTCCAGATACTTGTTCATGGTAGGCCAGTGCAGGCCGGCAAAAGCGTAGGGGTCGAAGTCCGGCCGGCCCTCCACGGAACGGTAGCGCGGCAACACATTCGGTACGGGTATTCCGGTTTCCGGACAAAGGACAGGCTGATAGGCGCCCGTACCCGGGTCTAGCGCTTTCACGCGGGGCGGTTGTCCGCCGGAACCGGGTACGGGTACCGTCACCGTGCCGTCCGCATTCGGTTCTATCTGAAAACGATTCGCATCCGCTCTGCTGTTGATGATATACATCAGACCGAGTTGCCCGATTGCAAAATTAACATTCACGTTTTCATCTCCGTATTTCTGTCCCGGATTGTTGAGCGCCTGTTTGGTACGGAAAGTTTTCCAGAAACGGCTGTCGTTCACGAGGTCATACACGTTGTACACATAATCGGTGTTTTTTAGCCGGGCAAATTCACGGCCTCCCGCAATATCACGGACGAAACCGGTCCATTGCCGGTAGACGGAAATAAAATGCACGCACTGGTTATTGCCCTGCTGGCCGTTCGCGCCCTTTGTTGAAAGGTCGTACTGAGCGGAAAGAATCACTTCGGGCAGTTTTTCATTGTCGCCGTTATATTCCTTGAGATCCCACAAATCCACAAAGTTCGGCGCCAGCGGACGGTGTGCAATCACTTCGTCGCACAGGGCCAGGGCTTTGGACAGGTCTTCGTTTTTGGTGCCGGCGCTGAAGTCGCTGCAGATCTCGCTCTGGCGATACAGAAGGGCCTTGGCAAGAAAATGCGCCGCCGCATCCTTGTAAATTTTACCGGGGATAATGTTGGCGGGATTGTCCAGTTTATCGTATGCCTCCTGCAAATCGTCAATAACCTGCTGGAGGGATTCCTCGCGTGACGCCCTCACAAATTCCCGTTCCAGCGTGACGCTGGGATTCAGTTTAATCGGCACTCCACCCCATTGCTGCACTAAATAAAAATACGACCATCCCCGCATAAAGTGCGCCTCGCCCAGTATGGTACGGAGTTCCGCTTCATCCTGGAGCACTTCGGGCGCTTTCGCTATTACGGTATTTTGGGTGTTGATGGACACGTATGCGTAGTCCCACGGGGTTGCCGGCTGAACGCGGTTGGTGCTTCCTCCCGTCACCACCGGTTGCAGGCCGCCATTATATTCGTTCCACATAATATTGGAAGCGTCGCTTCCCGTCTGAAATTCATCCGTACCGTAATTAAGCAGGGCGTAACCAAATTCTCCGCCGTGCGTGAGACGCAGCGCCGACGGCAGACCGACGGCCAGTTCCCTTATCCCGTCGGGAGTGTCCAGATACTGGGAGGACATTTTCCATTCTTTCGTTTCGTCAAGAAAACTTTCGCTGCACGAACTGACAGCGCTTATAACAAATGCTGCAAATGTTATAATCCATATATTTATTTTATTCATAGATGTTGAATTTTAGCGATTAAAAACCCACGTTAAGTCCAAACACAAAATTTCGGTTCCAGATGGGGGAGTTCATATCCATATTTTTCCATTTTACCGACTGATATACCGCTCCCGGATTCACACACTGAAAATATACCCTCAGGTTCTGCATGCCGCTCCATTTCTGAATGGTTCTTTTCGGAAAAACATATCCTAAGGAAATGTTCCGGATGTTCAGGAACGAAGCCTTGCTGTAAGCCAGGATGGTATTATACTGGTCCCTGTCCGAACCGTCGGACGTGTATTCCGGGCGCTGATAGGAAGCGTTGGTGTTGGCGTCGGTGTAGTAATTCACCTTGCGTATCATGTAGCGTCCGCCGGCAACCACGTTCGCGCCGTTTGTCCAGTAGCCCAGTCTGCCGTACATCTGTATCATCAGTTCAACGCCTTTCCACGTAAAGGTATTGCCGAAGCCTCCGCTCCATGAGGGATTCGTCTTTCCGATGATTGTGCGGTCGTTATTGGCGTCAATCATATAGTCGCCGTTCTGGTCGACAGGGCGTATCTGGCCTACCTTGAAATTGTGCCTGATGGCTTTGGGGGTGCCGTCGGGATAGGTGTCACTGTTGAAAATATCCATTTCGGCCTTATCCTCCTCTTTCCAGATACCCTGCACCTTATAGTCGTAGTACAGTCCGATAGGCTGCCCGATGATGCGGGATGCCGAGGCGTCGCTGGCGTTAATCTCATCGTTCTTGCCGCTGGACAGTTCGACGATCTCGTTTTTCTGCCAGCCGACATTGATGCTTGTTTCCCACGTGAAATCGCCCGCTTTTACATTGACGGTATTCAGCGTGATGTCCACGCCATGATTCCGGGTGGCGCCCAGATTGGCCGTGGTCAGAGTATATCCCGTCAGGGAAGGAATCGTCGCTGTCAGCAGCAGGTCGGTGGTATTGGACACATATCCGTCAATCACGCCCGAAATACGGTTTTTGAAGAGGGAGAAATCAACGCCGACGTTGAACTGGGCGGTTTTCTCCCATCCGAGATCCTCGTTCGCCAGCGACTGTACATCGTCTTCCGACGTTCCTGTTTCCAGCAGGTTGTTGATGTAGTAAAACCGCGTCAGCTGGCCTCCATACGGATATAGCCCGGAGCGAAGGTCATTGATGGTGACGTACCTGTCCACCGCCGCATTGCCCGTCACGCCATATCCCACGCGGAGTTTCAGCTGTCCGATCCATGAAACGGGTCGCAGGAAATTTTCCTGTTCCATGCGCCAGGCGAGCGCGAGGCTGGGGAAAAACGCCCACTTGTGCCCCGGCGCCAGTACGGATGACCCGTCCCAGCGTCCTGATGTGGTCAGCATGTAACGGTCATTGAAGGCATAGTTCATGCGTATCATGTAGGACGAAAGCTGCTCTCTTGAAACGGATGATCCCAGGTCGAGTATGTCTCTGGTCCGGTCGATTGCCCCCAGGTCATTCCACAGGGCGTCTCCGACCGGCGCGTTCTGTCCGTTGATATTGTCGCCCACCTGTTCGTTTTTGGAAGCGGTCTGCAGCAGAGTGAGTCCGACGGAGTGAATGTCGAACGACCGGTTGTAGTAAACCAGGTTGTTTACCGTCCACGAGAAATCGCGCTGGTTGTGCAGCTGCACCAGACTGACGGCGTTTTCGCGGATAGCCGAATTGGGGTCGACGAATATGCCGTTGCGCCTGACGCGGAAACTTGGCCCAAATTCCACCCGGTAGGTCAGCCCGTCCAGCGGGAGTTCCACCTGGGCAAACGTGTTGGCCCTTATGCTGAGTACCTGCCGGAGGTTGTGCGAATATTTCGCCTCGTCCACCACGGTTCGCAGCTGCGTGTCGCCGCCCGGATTGAGGATACGGTTGCCGTCGTCGTCGTACGGGACGGCATAGGGATACAGTCTCTGCGACGAAATGTAGAGGGATGCGGAACTTGCGCTGCCTCCGCCCGTCCTGTCCTGCCCGTATTCCTGTTCGGAAAACGAACCGTTCAGCTGCAGCCCCATCTCAAACCATTTGACAGGTTTTATCTTCGTGTTCACATTGGCTGTATAGCGTCTGTAACCCTGTCCGGCGGTAGTGCCTTTCTGGTCGAGATAGCCGATGGAGGCATAGGAGGTCATTTTCTGCGTGCCGCCGCTCACGCTGATCGTGTGACTGTTGGTAATGCCTGTCCGGGATACAAAGCTGGCCCAGTCCGTAGTTTCCACTTTCGAGCCGTCCCAGGCGCCGCCCTCCCAGCCTTTCTGCACATTCCGCCAGGCATAGATTTCACCGCCGAAAATATTCCGGTCGGTTGCCTCCGTGGGATTGTCGCCCCGGGGATAGTTGACCGGGTCGTAATAGTGATAAGCCCAGCGACGGAAGTCAATCCATTCGCTCGAGTTAAAATGCTCCTGACTGTCCTGAAAAGTTTCAATGCTTGTGCTTCCATTGTAATTTACGGAGAACCGCCCTTCCTCGCCGCCATGAGTGGTGATCAGGATCACGCCGTTGGCGCCGCGTGAACCGTAAATGGCCGTGGCCGACGCATCTTTCAGGATTTCAATAGACTTGATATCGTACGTATTCAGCATATTGATGTTTTCCCGTCCCTGGATAGGGATACCGTTTACTACATAGAGCGGATCGGAACTGCCCGTGATGGAACGCTGGCCCCGGATACGGATCGTACCCAGTTCTCCCGGACGGGCGTCGTTGGTAATATCCACGCCGGCAGCCTTTCCCTGCAGGGCCTCCATTGCATTGGTCACAGGGCGTTCCTTCAGCTGTTTTTCGCTCACCGATATCATCGCGCCCGTAACGTCGCTCTTGCGCTGCACGCCATAGCCCACTACTACAATTTCATCCATCTCGGTGGTCGCCTCCTCCAGCAACACGTCGATCGCTGTCCGGTTGCCCACCGTAATATCCCGGGTAACAAATCCCACAAACGAGAAGGAAAGCACCGATTCGCTGCCGGGTACGGAAATCCGGTATCGCCCGTCCGCGTCGCTTACCACGCCGGCCGTGGTTCCTTTTACCGTGATGTTTACACCCGCCAGTGGAATGTTATCCATGTCGGTAATCACGCCTCCAATACTGACGCTTCCCTGCGCAAACAGCGAAAGCGAACAAATTCCGACACATACGGCCAAAAGAATTTTGCGCAATGTGTCACACTGAATCAACTTGTTTTTATTCATATAACATCTAAGGTTTTAATAATTAATTATGATTTAATTTGTTTGACGGATGCATCTGTTCCCGCGCATCCGGTTGCCAACGGTGCGTCAGCATGGGAGATCTTTTTTTATGTATCCATAGGCAGTAATATTTAAATAAAATTGCATAAATGGGGATTTTTATTTTCCCGGATGTGGCAAAAAAACGCGCACAAACAGATGCATGCAAATATCGCAAATGCATGTATCGTACGTGGATTTAAGCAGGTTTGACTTTCTAATAGATACGCCTGCTCATCTCTCTCTCTCTCTCTCTCTCTCTCTCTCTCTCTCTCTCTCTCTCTCTCTCTCTCTCTGCAAGAATCGTGCCAAACCCTCTCATGCAAAGGCTTGAATGAGAATTATTCGAGATGTGAGATGGAGAGAAAGTATTCATGTTATTACTCCTGTGTTTTTCAAAAACTCTTTGTGAGTTTCAGTCCGCAAATATAAACACATATTTTGAAAAAAACAATGATTAATTTAAAAATTTTGACCGGATGCGTCATGCGGGAGTTATGCTTTCCGTCATCTGCTTCAGGAGCGAGACGGTTCCGTCGATGCCGAAGACGGAGGAGTTGAGGCATGCGTGATAGCTGGATGCTTCGCCCCAGGTTTTGTTGGAATAGTAGTTGTAGAATGTGGAGCGTTTCCTGTCGATGCGCGCCATCAGGTCGCGCGCTTTTTCTGCGGAGATTTTCCCGTCGCCGTAACCGATGATGCGACGGATGCGGTCTTCGTCGCTGGCGCAGATGAAGACGTTGAAGCAATCCCGGCGGTCGCGCAGGATGTAGTCGGCGCAGCGGCCGATGAAGACGCAGGGCTGCCGGTCGGCCAGGTCGCGTATCACCTCGCTCTGAATCTGGAAGAGCATCTCGTTCGACAGTCCTCCGCAGGCGATTCCGCCTCCTCCTCCGCCGAGAAACGGGACGCGCATGCCGATGATGTTCGCAGAGAAACCCATCCGCGCCTGTTCGTCCGCCTTTTCGAAAAGCGTTTTGTTCAGTCCGCTTTCACGGGCTGTAATTTCTATTATTTCCCTGTCGTAGTAGGCGATGTTCATGGCGTCCGACAGTATTTTCCCTATGTCGCGGCCGCCGCTTCCCAGTTGTCTTCCTATTGTAATAATCATAGCTGTCCGGTTTTAAAGTTTTTTATCTGGCGAATAATCATAATGGTCGAAACGAGGCAGGCGACAAGGTCGGATACCGGCAGGCTTGCCCATACGCCCGTCAGTCCGAAAAATCCGGGGAGGATGAGGAGGCACGGGATCAGTACGGCGACCTGTCTTATGAGGGAGAGGATGATGGCTTTGCCGGCCATGCCGATGCTCTGGAAAAAGTTTGCGATGACGATTTGCGCTCCGATCAGGGGAAAAAACATGACGGTGATGCGCAGTCCGTAGACGGAGAGCGCTATCAGTTCCTCGTCGGCGGTGAAAATGCGCGCCACCGGTCCGGGCATCAGTTCGCCGATCAGAAATGCGGCGGTGGCGACCATCGTGGCGAAGATTGCGGTAAGCTTCAGCGCCGCCAGCACGCGGGGTATCTTCCGCGCTCCGTAGTTGTATCCGGCGACGGGCTGCATGCCCTGATTCAGTCCCATGACGATCATCACGCACATGAACGAGAGGCGGTTTACGATCCCGAAGGCTCCGATGGCCAGGTCGCCGCCGTATTTCTTCATTCCGTTGTTCACGAGGATGACGACGAAGCAGGAGGCGGCGTTCATGAGGAACGGGGAGAGGCCGATTGCCAGCATGTCCCTGATGAGGCGGCGGTCGGGGCGGAAGATGGCGCGGTGAAAATGCAGGAGTTCGTTCCTGTCGCGGAAGATGTTCATCTGCCATGCGAGCGCGACCAGCTGCGAGAGGACGGTGGCGATCGCGGCGCCCTTTATGCCCCAGTCGAAGACGAAGATGAAGACGGGGTCGAGCGCGGTGTTGAGGATGACGGTCGTGATCGTGAGCATCATCGCCTTGCCGGGATGTCCCGACGAGCGCAGGACGTTGTTCAGTCCGAAATAAAGGTGGGTTATGACGTTGCCGTACAGGATGATTTCCATGTATTCGCGGGCATAGCCTATCGTGTTTTCGCTTGCGCCGAAGAAATACAGCACAGGGTCCATGAAAATGAGCGATACGGCGGTGAACAGGATACCGATGAGGATGTTCAGGATGAAAACATTGCCCAGCACTTTCTGCGCGGCCGCGTAGTCCTTCTGTCCGAGTTTGACGGAGACAAGCGTGCTGGCGCCGATACCGACGAGTGTGCCGAACGCGGCGGCGATGTTCATGAACGGGAACGTCACGGCAAGACCGGAGATGGCCATTGCACCGACTCCCTGTCCGATGAAAATGCTGTCGACCATGTTGTACAGCGAGGCGGCCGTCATGGCGATGATGGCCGGTACGGCATACTGCCGGAGCAGCTTGCCGATTTTTTCAGTACCGAGTTCCGTGGGAATAAACTGCCGGGACATGTTTTTGGGCTATTTCAGTGCGTCCAGCTGTCTCCGGGCGGCATCGCTGAGTTTTTCCTCTTTTTCCTTTGCGTTGTCTATCACGAGCTGATAGTATTTCTTCGCATTTTCCCTGTCGCCTTTCGCCTGATAGACGTATGCGATGTTGTATTTGAGTACCGAATTGCCGGGCTTCATCCCGTCCGCTTTCAGGAGGGCGGTCAGCGATTTGTCGAAGTCGTTCCGTTTGATGCTTATCGTCGAAATGTTCATCAGGCTCTGCGTGTGCTGCGGATAATACCGGAGCATTTCTTCCGAGATGTCCACGATTTTCGCGTACAGCGTCGTGTCGCCCGTCGAGAACATCATTTCCTGAAAGTCCTGAACGGCTCCGTACAGCATCTCGTCCGGGCTTTCCAGCAGCCGGAAACCCTCCCCTTTCCAGTTGTTTTCAATCTTTTTCGAATACTGTATCAGGGCGGTTATTTCGGCGGCAAACGATTCGTAGTCGCCAAGTTTTTCCTGCATGTAGATTTTCCCGAGACGCATGTCGAAGCGCGTTGGAAAGCGTTCGATTCCTTCGGAGATAAATTCAAGCGCCTTTCGCGCGTATTCCCTGTCTATCCGGGTCGAATCCTTTTCCATGCCTTTGAGGGTAAAGAAATTAAAATAGGAGACGTACAGCTCCGCATCATTCGCATCCGCCAGATCCCAGGCCTTGAGTATTTCTTCGGCTTTCGGCATGTTTTTCGCATCCAGAGCCGCTCTGAACCGCTCGTTGAACGACTGTCCGTAACCGCTGAACGGGCAGAACAGGGTGGCCGCCACCAAAACGATAAAACTTTTCTTCATGTCACATATAATTTACTGTCAATAATCAATCTGTCGGCGCAAAGGTACTGAATATTCGGGCTAAAAATGCCGCCGCTCCGTTTTTTTTACGATTATTTACTGATGTTACGCACTGCAACAGATTCCATGCCGGAAAGCCCAAGTCCGAAGGACGTGATTTCCATAACCGCAGGTCGGCGACCTGCGGCGAAAGACCCGAACATAATCTTGCTACCTGAAAGGCAGGACAGGTTCCGTATCGACAACGGCGTCCTGCCTTATCAGGCAGCGAACCGC
>JAIRYY010000002.1 GCA_031267485.1 Tannerella sp. | reverse complement strand
TCGGGAGAGGAGACCGTGTAGGACTGTGCGTTAGACAGTCCGGCCATGCACATAAAGGCAATGGCTAATGATAATTTTTCATGTTTCATAATCTGTGTGTTATTTAAGTTGTAAATTCTTTGCTTCAAAAGGTATCGGGTAAGCCGTCAGCCACACGCCCGGCGTGATAGACGCCGCATCGTTGAAACCCAGCGCAAATACCTCGATTTTCTTACCCGCCATGTCTTCCGTGAGCGGGAGGTAGTACGTGTAATTTTTATTAGCCCTTTTATTGGGGTCTACCGGATATTCCCACGTGTTGGAAGTGAACGAGGGCGCACGGTCGGGCGCTCCGGCATACCTGCCGTCTATCTTGAAACCCACCCAGGCGCCCTCCGTGCCATGTTCCCCGTCCAGAGCGACGCAGAGATAGGCGCCTTTCTCGATACGGCCGAGCGTAAAAGCGGTTGTCCAGGCTTTTTTGGCGCCCGGATATTTCCTGAAAAGATTGGAAGCCCGCCACGCGGAACGGTCTACTTTCGCTCCGTTTCGGTAGCCCTCCACTTCGGTCAGATACATGGGCGACCTGTCCAAACGCAGGTAACGGACGGCGCCCGCCCCGCTGAGGTCAATTTCCATATCGGCCTTTACTTCGTATGAGAGTTGCTGCCAGTTTATCAGGTCGGACGAGACGCTGGCAAGTCCGCCGCCCGCATCCAGCGGCGAAAGCGCATGGCTGTCCGGCGCCCGTATGAGCAGTTTGTCCAATTGGATATTCTCGCCCATGTCGAGGTAGAAAGCCGACTGTCCGCCATGCCGCTGGTCGCCGTTGCGCATGCTGACGGCAAAAGCCGTTTGGGAATCGCCGTCAAAGAGATTCCTGTCCCATACGCCCTTTTCGATGAAAATCCGCTGATTGAAAAAAGCGTCGCGGGCTGCCTGTACCTGCGGGATGGCCGTCGCGCCCGAACGGCGGAGGGAACGCACCTCCAGCGCATTGTTGTCGGCCGCGTAGCAGGTCGCATAGTATATAGCTTCGGCGTCGCCGGGGACTTCGCAACTGCTCATCGTCGCCAGCCGGCGGTGATAGTCGAAAGCGGTTCGTTCGCCCGCAAAGCGCACCGTAACCGGTTTGCCCGAAAGCAGACCGTTCCACGATTCGCCGTCGACCGTTGCCGCTTTGAACTTCCCGGCGCCTGACGTCAGGCGTACTTCGTAGCTTTCGCCCGGATGGCCGAGCAGCTCCACTTCGGCCACATTCCCCACCCGGTCGCTGACTATCCGGTAGGGAATCCCGCTCAGGGCGACTTTGTCCTTTTCTTTCTTCGCGGTTACTTTCAGCAGGGCGGAACGGAATGGCAGTACCGTTACTTCAATCTGCGAGCCGTTTTCGTGCGTACCCAAATCCTGGATGTAAGGATGATAAAGCCTTACTTTCGCCCGGCCCCCGGCCGTCAGGCCGATTTCCCGTCCGAGCGTGACGGTGTATGTCTTCGGTTCCCACGAGATATTGCGCAGGGTGATGAAGCGCGTGCTCCCGTCCCCGCGGGAAACGGCTTTGGAGCCGTACTGTTCTTCCGGGAGCGCGATTCCGTTCACCAGGATATCGTTGTAGTCCCGGTGCAGGTTGAAGATGAAAGCCAGGTAGCTGTATTCGTCGTCGCGCATCAGCCAGGGATTCCCGTAAATCTCCGGCGCCAGAATCAGGTTCCGGTTGAAAGCCTGCAGAATCAGGTCGTCCTCCCAGTAGTCGATACACGACGAGATACAGACGCCGTGGTCTTCGGTCATGCGCGTCAGGCCGGGCGTCAGTTCCCTGTCCAGCGCTTTCGCCCGGTGGTGGGACGCCGTCATGTCGTTCGTCATGTGCACGTCAATGTAGGTCTCGTCGCCGCCCAGCAAATAGGTGGTCGTGTGTTTCATTCCCGGCCCGAGCTGAAGCCGGTGGTTCAGCAGGATTAAATCGGGAACATACCGGCGCGCCTGCGTCATCATGCTGTCAAAATCGCTCCATTTTTCCTGCCGCAGACTGCCGCAGGCTCCGTCCAGTTTCAGCAGGGCAAAGTTGTAATCCCTGAACAGGCTTACAATCGTTTCCGTGCGTTCGGCGGCGTCCTGCGGCGTATGGCCGAAGCCGTCGGGACCGCCCCACATGCCGAGCCGAGCGCCCATTCCGGCAGCCTGCCGGCTCAGCGCCCCGAATCCGTCCGGGAATTTGCTGCGGAAACGTTCGGACTTCACGCTCCCGTAATAATTATGGTTGGCGTCGATATTCCCCGCATCCAGCGCGTAAATATCCAGTTTCATCCCGTAAGTATCGTGCAGCCATCCGAAAAACTCCAGGTTGATGCGGGTTTGCTCGCTGTTACCGCCCTCCCATGCATTGTTAATCCACGAGAAATACTCCGAGCGGGAAACCGAAGTGCTGTCTATCCGCTTCTGCGCCGCCGAGAACGGCAGGCAGCCAAACAGCGCTGCCAATATAGATATGTATGTCTTCATTTTATGATTTATTAAAAAATTCACAAGCCTGTTTTTGTCGTTACGGCCGAATAATCCGACGGGGAAATGCCGCCGTTTGCGGGCGGGATGTTGAAGTCGCCGCAGGTTTCACGTTTCATGCGGAGGTTCACAATGTGATTTTGAATACCCA
>JAIRYY010000348.1 GCA_031267485.1 Tannerella sp. | reverse complement strand
TTTTGTAAATTATACGGTTTATGCTCCGAAATCGTCGAAATGCAGCATTTCGGGGGGGACGCCGAGGCTGTCGAGCATGCCTTCGACGGCTTTCGACATCGGGCCGGGGCCGCACATGTAGTATTCTATTTCTTCCGGTTCTTCGTGATTCTTCAGGTAGGTTTCGTAGATGACCTGGTGAACGAATCCCGGCGTGTACCTGACGCCTGCCGCATCGGCTGCCGGGTCGGGACGGTCGAGCGCCAGATGGAACGTGAAGTTCGGGAACTCCCGTTCGATGGCAAGGAAATCTTCGAGATAGAACACTTCGTTCAACGCGCGGGCGCCGTAGAAATACGACATCCTGCGGTTGGCGACGTGCAGCGTCCGCGTCAGGTGCATGATCTGGGCGCGGAGGGGAGCCATGCCGGCGCCGCCGCCAATCCACATCATCTCGCGTTCGGAGTTGAAGATCGGGTGGAAATCGCCGTAAGGGCCGCTCATCGTCACTTTGTCGCCCGGTTTGAGCGTAAAGATGTAGGACGAGGCTATGCCCGGCTTCACGTCCATGAAGCCAACCTGCGGTTTCGGTTTGAAAGGAGGCGTGGCGATGCGCACCGTAAGCATGATGCGGTCGCCCTCCGCCGGATAGTTAGCCATCGAGTAGGCGCGGATCGTTTCTTCGTCGTTCCGGCATTTCAGGCCGAAGAGCCCGAACTGTTCCCATGCCGGAAGATAACCGGGGCCGATGGACGTTTTGTCGATGTCGCTGCCGTAATCCATCGAGAATTTGGGAATCCTGATCTGCGCATACGAGCCGGGAACAAAGTCCATGTGCTCGCCTTCGGGCAGGGCCACGATAAATTCCTTGATGAAAGTGGATACGCTCCTGTTCGAGATGACCGTACATTCCCATTCTTTCACGCCGAAGACCTCGTCCGGCACTTTGATTGCGATGTTTTCCCTCACCCTGGTCTGGCATCCGAGGCGCCAGTTTGCCTGAATCTGTTTGCGCGAGAAGAAGCCGGTTTCCGTCGGGAGGATGTTGCCGCCGCCCTCCGGCACCTGACAGCGGCACTGGCCGCAGCTTCCGCTGCCTCCGCAAGCCGATGAGAGGAATATACCCTGTCCCTGAAGCGTGCTCAGCACCGTTCCCCCGATGGGAGCTTCAAATTCTTTTTCGCCGTTGACCATCACTTTCACATTCCCGGATGGTATCAGTTTTGCTTTTGCCACGAGCAAAGCGCCGACCAGTATCAACGTGATTAAAAGGAAAATCACGGCTCCGGCCATAATCGTTAGTCCGCCTGACATTAATATTATCATTTTTTTTTTACGTTTTAGATATTAAGACCTGAAAAACACATGAATCCGATACCCATCAGGCCGGTTATGATAAACGCGATACCCAGCCCCCTCAGCGGTTTCGGAATGTTCGAATACGCCAGTTTTTCGCGGACGGCAGCCATGCCCATGATAGCGACCAGCCAGCCGATTCCCGAACCAAGCCCGTAGACGGTAGCTTCCCCCACATTGACGAACGCTTTCTGCTGCATGAACAGGGAGCCTCCCATGATGGCGCAGTTCACGGCTATCAGGGGCAGGAATATGCCCAGCGACGCGTACAGGGAGGGGAGGAATTTTTCGACGACCATTTCAACCAGCTGCGTGAACGACGCTATGATCGCGATGAAGATGATGAACGAAAGGAAACTCAGGTTTACTTCCGCGTACTGTTCCCCGAGCCAGCTCAACGCCCCCTCTTTCAGCAGACAGTTTTCCAGCAGGTAATTAATCGGCAGGGTGCAGACGAGGATGAACGTCACCGCTATACCCAGTCCCAGCGCGGTCTTTACATTTTTCGAGACGGCCAGAAACGAACACATACCCAGATAGTATGCGAAAATCATGTTTTCAACGAAAATTGACCTTACGAATGTGCTTAATATTTGTTCCATTCTTAGTTGATTTTTTTATTTTTCTTCCTGAAGATCTTTATTTCTCGAACGGTGTATCCAGATGATAAGGGCGCAGCATATCAGCGCCATCGGCGGCATGATCATCAGGCCGTTATTGACATAGCCGGCATCGTATGCGGCCTGCGGTATGATCGGATAGCCGAAAAGCGTGCCCGACCCCAGCAGTTCGCGAAAGAAAGCGATTATTACGAGTATGATGCCGTATCCCAGCCCGTTTCCGATACCGTCGAGGAACGACGGCCACGGACGGTTGCCCAGGGCGAAAGCCTCCAGGCGTCCCATCAGGATGCAGTTGGTGATGATCAGCCCGATAAACACCGACAGCTGTTTGCTTACGTCGTAGGCAAAGGCTTTCAGCACTTCGCTCACGACCGTCACCAGCGCGGCCACGACGACTAACTGCACGATGATGCGTATCCGGTTGGGAATGGAATTTCTGATCAGTGATATGATTACGTTTGAAAAAGCCACGACAACCGTTACGGAAAGCGCCATAACGATAGCCGGCTCCAGTTTTGAGGTCACGGCCAGCGCCGAACAGATGCCGAGCATCTGAATGATGACCGGATTGTTACGGCTCAGCGGGCCTGACAGTATCTCTTTATTTTTTCCGGTTAATAATCCCATAGTTCTTTAATTTTTAGCGTTTAAAAACCCAACATAACTTTTCAGGCTGTTCCGGATCATCCGGTCAACTCCATTGCTGGTAATCGTCCCGCCTGAAATCCCGTCCACATAATCCTGACCCGGCGCCGTTTTGCCCGGCTTCACGATTGCGACGCTCTTAAATTCATCGTTCTTGAACAGCTGCTTGCCCTGAAAGCGGGAACTGAAAGCGGCAGTCGATATTTCCGCGCCCAGTCCCGGCGTTTCTCCCTGATGACTGAAATCGGTTCCGAAAACCGTATTTTTATCTTCGTCCACGGACACATATCCCCATATCGCCCCCCAAAGCCCGGCGCCGGACATGGCCAGGATATATTTCCGCTGTCCGTCGACGTCGGCCACAAAAACGGGGTACGCGTTTTCCGAAAACATTTTGGCTGCATCCGTGGCGAATGCATCGCCGTCAACCCGTTCGCCGCGGTCGTTCACCAGGAACGATTCCCTTATCAACTCACTGTACTTCGCCTCCGTGCCGCTGCCCGACACCGACACGTTCACCGACCGCAGAATCTGCTGCCGCTTGTCGTTCGCCTCGTTTTTCTTCTGGTAACTCCTCAGCGATTCGGACGTGAAAGCCAGCAGCGCCGCCACCAGCACAACCATCACGGAAGCATATATTATCGTGTATGCATTACTGTCTCTGTTCATAATTTTTACGTGTTATCGATTTATTTTACTGCAACTCTTTTCAGGCGGCGCCTGATGTTGCCTTCCACAACATAATAGTCAATCAGCGGCGCGAACGTATTCATCAGCAGGATTGCGAGCATCATGCCTTCGGGGTATCCCGGATTGAGCGCCCGGATGATAATGGCAAAAGCCCCGACGAGCAGGCCGTAGATGTATTTCCCCGTTTCGGTGCGGGCGGAAGTGACGGGGTCGGTTGCCATGAAGACGGCGCCGAATGTAAATCCTCCAAGGAAGAGGTGGTCAACGGGAGAAACGGTCATTACAACGGTCGTCCCGACCAGATTGAACAGGGCGGCCATGACGGCGCCGCCGGCAAAGACGGACAGCATCGTTTTCCAGCTTGCCACGCCCGTAAACAGCAGGACGGCAGCGCCCAGCAGGATGGCTGCGACGGAGGTCTCGCCAATGGAACCGGGTATCAGTCCGATAAAATAGTCCCACGTCGTCAGCGGGTTGCCCAGTACGTCGACCGGATGGAATGAGCCGATTAATTCCTTGCCCGCAATACCAATCTGTCCGAGGGGCGTCGCTCCGGAAAAGGCATCCGCAACCTGCGCTCCCCCGATTCCGAAAACAGGCTCCGTGCAGACAAACACCTGATCGCCCGACATGGCCGCCGGATAGGCAAAAAACAGGAACGCCCGCGTCACCAGGGCGACGTTGAACACATTGTAGCCCGTGCCGCCGAATACTTCCTTTGCAAAAATCACGGCAAAGGCGGTT
This sequence comes from Tannerella sp., assembly GCA_031267485.1. Lineage (GTDB taxonomy): Bacteria > Bacteroidota > Bacteroidia > Bacteroidales > Tannerellaceae > Tannerella. The sequence goes on along the minus strand of JAIRYY010000348.1, from coordinate 2,233 downwards.
GCGACGGCAATCATCCACAGCGGCGTGTTGACCGGCACAATCATCGGGATTAACATGCCCGACACGAGAAATCCTTCCTGTATCTCTTCTTTTTTCCACTGGGCAACGACAAATTCGATGCCTAACCCGACCGCATAGGAGACGGCGATTTTAGGCAATACGGCCAGCAGGCCGTAAACGAAAGTCATCCAGAAGCCCGGGTCGATGCCCGTTGCCAGGTTGTGCTGATAGCCTGTGTTGTACATGCCGAACAGCAGGGCGGGCATCAGGGCGACAATGACGACCGACATCGTTCGCTTCGAATCGATACTGTCATGGATGTGCACCCCCGATTTTGAAGTTTCGTTCGGAACGTAGAGGAACGTTTCGACTCCTTCAAAAAACGACCGGAACATCGACAGTTTGCCGCCCTCTTCAAAGTCAGGTTTAATTCTGTTTAGATATTTCCTTAACGCTTTCACAATATATATCTGTTTTAAAAATTTATGTTTCAATTCATCTCCCTGTACAGCAGGTCAAGCCCGTTGCGGACGATTTTCTGCAGTTCGATTTTCGACGTGTCCACAAACTCGCACAGCGCAAAATCTTCGGGCGCCACCTCGTAAATGCCGAGCCGTTCCATTTTGTCAATGTCGAACGCAATGATTGCTTTCAGGAGGTATTCGGGCAGGATGTCAAGCGGGAATACCCGGTCGTATTCGTTCGACATAATCATCGCCCGCCGTCCGCCGCGTATGCGCGCATCCAGCACGTATTCCTTTTTGCCGCCGCGCATCCAGCTGAAGTAGGAGCGGCTCATGCTGTATTTCTCCAGTCCGGGCATGGCCCATCCGAAGAACTCGTCGACATCGTCCCCCTCCGGTATGGCGGTTATCTGATAATCGTACGCGCCGAGATAATCATCCGGGGCGACTTTCGTCCCCGTCAGCACGTTGCCGCTTATCAGCCGGACGTGTTCTTCCGCCGCGTTTCCCTTTGTCACGCTGCCAACCGTGCAGCCGGAGATGACCCGCGCGTATCCGCGGTTCTTAAACTCAGGCCCCGTCAGGGCAATCACTTTGGAAAAATCGAACGTCTTTTCCTTTAACATGCGCCCAATCAGATAAACGTCCGCCGCATTGAGCGTCCAGACGACCTCGCCTTTGTTGACCGGTCTGACGCTGTTTATCAGCACGCCGACATTCCCCGCCGGATGAGGGCCGTCGAGTTCCACCGTTTCGGCGTCCCGGCTGAGCGCCGTCAGCGGCGAACCGGCTTTCACGCCGAGGTAGACTTTCCCGCCGGTCAGTCGGGCAAGCACGCCGAGACCGGTCTGCAGATACCCGTCCGCAGGGTTCACCAGAAACTCCATATCCGGCGCCAGGGGAGCGGAGTTGCAGGCCGTCACGAAGATGTCGCGCGGCGTGTCCGACGGATTGGCCACGCGGTCATACGGGCGCTGCCTTATGTATGGCCACAAACCCGTTTCGAGCAGAAGCGCCTTGAGACCGCCGGCGTCATACGAGGAGAGATCCCGCATTTCAATTGGCTCGCCGGCAATCTGTTCGTCCGGCTTTATCGTAATGCTCATCAGCTTGCGTTTTTCCCCGCGATTGACGCCCGAAACCGTCCCGTTAACCGGCGAGACGAATTTTATTTCCGGCCGCATCTTGTCGCACATCACCGGAGCGCCCATCCTGACGGCATCGCCCTCGCGCACAAGCGCCTTCGGCATTATACCGGTATAATGACCGGGTATAATCGCGTAACTTTTGGATTTACCGGCATAAACAGTGTCTTCCGTCAAAGCTTTGCCTTTGAGGTTAATGTCCAATCCTTTCCTGATTTTAATAACTTGTGTCATGTTTCCGTTTTTGAAAATGTCGCGCAAAATTACACATTTTTTTCATCCGCCCGTCAAAATCGCCAAAGAAATAAAGAAAAAATTCTTTATTCAGAAGTTTATATATCCGAAAAAGACAGATAAACTCGCACAGATACAGGATATTGCAAAAAAGGAACTCTGTCCGTGCAAAGTGCCTGTTCCTCCGTCACCGCGTACGCACTGAAGCAATCCGGGTCGTCGCCTGCGCCTGGATTGCTTCGCTACGCTCGCAAAGAACTGTGTACCTGTCCAAATAAATATTCATAAAAAACATTAAATGGGAGTATATTTTTTAACGCAATAATCATCCACATAATCACAGTTGTTAGTAATCATGCTGAACGCCTGTTTAATGAGTTTGTTGGCAAC
>JAIRYY010000321.1 GCA_031267485.1 Tannerella sp. | reverse complement strand
ACGATAAGGCAAAGTAAAATAATTAATGCCCGCTTTTCACTCTTTGAAAAATAGAAAAAATCCTGCCAGAACATATCCCAATCATTAATCGTCAACTGCCTCAAAAAATCTCCCGAATGAAATCAATAAGAGCAAGTTCGTTCAGGAAAATAAATCCGATTGCAAGCGGCGCTATATACTTCAACAGGAAACTGTAAATGCTGAAGAAGTAAAACGCAACCGTTCCTCCGTTCGTCAATTCCGCTTTCAGGATTTTTCTATCAATACGCCAGCCCACAAAAATACAGATGAACATTCCGCCGAGCGGAAGCATCAGCTTGGCTGTGACATAATCCAGAAAATCAAAAAATGTCAACCCGAAAATCGTAAAATCCTTCATTATCCCAAAAGAGAGGGAACTCAGTACGGCCAGCGCCGTAACGCCGAGCGAAACAAGCAGGGCCGCCCTTTTACGCGTTATGCCGCGTTCCTCGTGAAGAAAGGCCGTAGCGACCTCGTGAAGCGATATGGTGGATGTAAGTGCCGCGACGGCCAGTAACAGGAAAAAGATACAGGCCCACAGGTTTCCCAGAGGCAACTGCCCAAAAACATTCGGCAAGGTTATAAAAACAAGCTCCACTCCGGCAGCAGGCTCAATGCCGAAGCTGAAAACGGCCGGGAAAATCATGATACCGGCCAAAACGGCAACGAGGGTATCAATAACGGTCACTTCCAACGCCGTACGCGGAAGTTTTGTTTCCTTACCGAAATAAGAAGAATAGGTTATCAGACATCCCATGCCCACACTCAGCGAGAAAAAGGCCTGCCCCATTGCGCTTAGCAACACCTGTGAATTGATTTTGGAGAAATCGGGGCGGAACAGAAATTCCAACCCCGCCATTGCGCCGGGAAGCGTGACGGAACGGATACACAGGACGACAAGTATGACAAAAAGCAGCGGCATAAGCAGTTTGGAGGAACGTTCAATCCCGTTTTTCACACCCGTGACAATAATGAAATGGGTTATAAAAATAAATAGCAAAGTCCAGAAAACAGGCCGGAAGATGCTCGACGAAAAAGCGGTAAATTCCGCTTCGATGTCGCCGGTTGATTTACCCTCGAAAGACCCGGCAATTGACTGAAAGACATATTCAAAAGTCCAGCCCGATATCACAAAATAGAATCCAAGGATGAGAAATGCGGCCAGCACGCCGTTGTAACCGACAAACCGCCACCGCGTTTTCGGGGCAATCACATTAAATGCGCCTACCGCATTCCGCCGGGAATAGCGTCCGATATAAAATTCCGCCATCATGACCGGCAAGCCCAGCAGCAGCGCGCAAAGAAAATAAACCAGCAGGAAAGCCGCGCCCCCGTTGGTGCCCAGCATGTAGGGAAAACGCCACACGTTTCCAAGTCCCACGGCGCAGCCCACGGTGGCGAAAATGACACCCAGGCGACTGCCAAACGTATCTCTGTTTTGCACTGTATCAGCCATATTAAAATTCAGGAAGTAATCAGTCCATCTTTCATATAAACAATCCGGTCCGCCAGTCTGGCCAGCTGCTCATCATGCGTCACAATCACGAACGTCTGTCCCATTTCATTCCTCAAATCGAAAAAAAGCGTATGAAGCTCATCCTTATTTTTCGAATCAAGGCTGCCCGACGGCTCGTCCGCAAGAATGACGGAGGGATTGTTCATCAAAGCCCTTGCCACGGCAACGCGTTGTTTTTCACCACCGGACAGTTCGGCCGGCTTATGTCCGGTCCGGTCGCTCAGGCGCAAAAAGGCAAGCAGATCTTTTGCCCTTTTTGCGGCCTCATCGTAACTGCGGCCGGCAATCAGCGCGGGTATCATCACATTTTCGAGCGCCGTAAACTCCGGCAGCAACTGATGAAACTGAAAGACAAAGCCAATGTGTCTGTTGCGAAATGACGCCCTGTCCCTCTCCGACAGCCCGAACGGCTCGATGCCCATGAATGAAAGCATGCCCGCATCGGGACGGTCAAGCGTGCCCATAATCTGCAGCAAAGTTGTCTTGCCGGCCCCGCTGGGGCCGACAACCGCAACGATTTCCCTTTCATCGATTGACAAATCAATCCCTTTCAATACCTGCAGGGAAGAAAAACTTTTGGTAATGCCTTTCGTTTCTACGATCATGATGTTCTCGATTGCCGAAAAAAAAGACCGGATATCCAAGGATAGCCGGCTTTTTTTTCATATAAACAGCAATATCATTTAGCTTTCATCACTTCAAGCAGTTCAACCTCAAATTCAAGCGTGCTGTTAGGCTTGATGAGCTGGGTCGGCGGCTGCATGCCATAGGCCAGATCGGCGGGAATCCACATGATGTATTTGGAGCCGACGGGCATCAGCTGTACGCCTTGCGACCATCCGGGAATAACGCCGGTCAAGGGAAACGTAGCAGGTTCGCCGCGCTCAACCGAACTGTCAAATTGCGTGCCGTCCAATAATTTGCCGACATAATGCACCTTTACGGTATCTTCAAGTGAAGGTTTCTGACCCGTACCTTCGGTGATAACCTTGTACTGAAGGCCGCTTTCCGTCGTAATCACTCCGCTTTTACCCTTGTTTTCCTCCAGGAACTTTTCGCCCTCGGCTTTCGTTTCGTCGGCAATACGGGTCTGAAGATTCTGAAAATAAGTCTGCACAAAAAGTTGAGCAGCCTGCATGTCCATACCCAAATAGATGGAATCGCCATTGGCGGCATTCGTAAAACCGCTAATCAAAGCGTTCACATTACCCGGAGTCGGGAATGTTTTGATGTTTTCTCTCATGCCCTGTCCGTAACTCGCGCCTATAATATAGCTGACGCTATCAATATCGGATTTCAGGCTTACCGATTTCTTCGAGTCGCAGGAAGAAAAAGCAATTCCTGCCGTTACCATCGCTACAATGGTTAATAAACTAATTTTCTTCATTTTCTAATTATTTATAATTATGTTAAACAATATCCAATAACTCCACTTCAAATATCAACGTGCTGTCCGGCCCGATCGCATCGCCAGCCCCCCGTTCGCCGTATGCAAGTCCGGAGGGCACGAACAGACGCCACCGGGAGCCTGTCGGCATAAGCTGGAGCGCTTCGACCCACCCCTGAATAACCTGCGAAACGCCGAAAACGGCCGGCTCGCCGCGCTGTTCGGAACTGTCGAACACGGCGCCGTTCACAAGCGTGCCATGATAATGGCATTTCACCTTGTCGGTGGCTTTCGGACGGACGCCGGCGCCTTTCTTCAGGACTTCGTACTGCAGGCCGCTCGGCAAAACAACCACTCCCTGTTTCTGTGCGTTTATCCGCAAAAACTCTACACCGGCCTCGCGGTTCAACTTAACCCGTTCACCCTGAAGCCCTGCAAAATAATCGTTGATAATCCGCTTTGCGTCATCATAGGAAAGGTCCGGTGTTTTTCCTGAAAAAACATCATTAACACCCTTTATAAAGTCCTCAACTGACAGATTTTTGATTCCTGAAGAAAGAAAATTATTTCCTATACTCAGCCCCAAAGCATAACTTATTTTGTCCATACTACATATTCAACTTTCATAATCAGAGTGCAAAGGTAATTTATTTTATTTACAGTGCGACACTTTTTTATTTTTTTTTTCGGAAACAACGCCTTCCAGGCAAAAAAAACAATATCCGTTTGCCGGCAATTTTTCCGGTTTTTCTCTTGAAATATCTGAAATCGCCGTATCTTTGCAACTGCAAAAACGTCATTTTATTTCACGCAACAAATATGACAAATAATGATTTATTTATAAGATTATAAAACATAAAGATGAAGAACTTGGTCATACTCACGGGAGCGGGCATGAGCGCCGAAAGCGGAATCGCGACGTTTCGCGATTCAAACGGGCTGTGGAACAATTATCCGGTCGAGCAGGTCGCAACGCCCGAAGGTTTCAGGGCTAATCCCCAGCTGGTGCTTGATTTTTACAATCACAGACGCCGGGAACTGCTCGGCGCCGAACCTAACGACGGGCACAGAGGGCTGGCGGCGCTGGAAAAATACTTCAAGGTGCACGTGATAACGCAGAACGTGGACAACCTGCACGAACGGGCGGGAAGCACGCACGTGGTACACCTGCATGGCGAACTTATGAAATCATGTTCGGTCAAAAATCCGGACGCGCCGTTTCCCATTCCGCCCGACAGTCCCGACCTTCATGTCGGGGACAAAGCGCCCGACGGAGGCCAGCTGCGACCGTTCATCGTCTGGTTCGGGGAAGCCGTTCCGAAAATAGACGAAGCCGCCCGGTACGTGGAAACGTCGGACATTTTCGTCGTCATAGGCACGTCGCTGAACGTGTATCCGGCCGCCAGCCTGCTGAACTGCGTCCGAAACGGTCAGGCGACATATCTCATCGACCCGCAGGATGTCAGGATTTACCGGAAGGACATAAAGTTCATCAAAAAAGGCGCGTCGGAAGGCGTGCGCATACTCGCGGAAGAACTTTCAGGGATGATTTGAAAAAAAATTGTAACCAAAATCATTCTGTCCCCGTCTTACGGTTTTATCCTCTGGAAAAGGCAAGGGAAAGCATGGACAAAACGAACGGACGATTAAACGGATTTTTAAAATAATGCAGATTATGAATACAAAAACTTTATTACTGGCCGCATGCCTGCTGTGCTGCGGTATCGCATGTGCGCAGGAGAGCGCAATGAACAGACTGTTCGATAAATACGGAAAGGATGAGAACGTCGTCGTCATAAGCATCTCAAAGGCGATGTTTAAGCTGATACCGGACAATGTAAGCATCAGCAAGGATCATGTCGACATTAAAAGTATCGTAAACAAGATAGAATCCATGCGCCTCATCACGACCTCCAATACGGCGCTCGGGAAAAAGATAGACGACGAAATAAGGGAGCTGGTCGACCGTGACGGGAAGTACGAGGAACTGATGCGCATCAGGGACGGCAAATCGGCCGTCACGTTCTGTGTCCGGAAGAACGGGGAGCTGATCGGCGAACTGATCATGCTGATTGACGAGGAAAAGGAATTTGTCGTCATCTGCATCGCCGGCAGCTTTACGCTGGAGGAGATACAGGAAATCGCCGCAGGGCGCAACGTACAATAAATGCGGGCATCACACCGTTAGTGTATAAAAATACGACACAGTATGAG
>JAIRYY010000280.1 GCA_031267485.1 Tannerella sp. | reverse complement strand
ACGTCTTTCACGAAAAGTTCCGTATCCTTGACAAACTTATCTATCTGCAGGCCGGAAAGGGTATATACGTATATCAAATCATTCACCAGAGGGGTTTTCAGATACAGCATGTTTTCCGAAATGTAAACATCGCTGTCCATAACAGCTTCAGCCGCCGTTTCACCGCTTTTTTTGCCGGCTGCGGCCTCCCGGTCTTCGGCAGCGGCGCCTTTCGCGCCGGCGGCATTTTTCTGCCTGACTGCCGCAACGAACCGGAAGGATTTCCCTTCCGGCAACGTATCTGCAGCATAATTGAGGCGCACGTTCTCGACCGGCGGCGCAGTTTCACAATCCAGGCTTACAGCACGGTTTGCACAGACACCGCTTTTGACGGTAAATAAAATCACAAAAAAAATAAGAACCTCTTTCCTCATAATAAAAAAAAATGTTTTTGTTCAGATTCAGTATACTTTCACAGTTATCAATGTATAATGCAATCTCTATATTGACAGATGCAGTTTAAAGAACAAACGCTGCATCGCCTCCATATTTTTTTTTTCGCGGGGCGAAAATGGGATGTCGCTAAAACAGCAACATGAGTGTTGACAGGATGGTTACCGCGATAATAAATGTACGATAACTTTTTTCGGGAACTTTTTTAACAAAAGCGATACCCGCGACTGCGCCCGCCACCATAAACGGGATGCTCACGGCGTTTAGCAGAATGGTGGAGACCGAAATATTATCCCAGACAAATATCTGTAACGGCAGTTTCAAATAATTCACCAGCAGGAAAAACCAGGCGCTTGTGCCCACAAAACCGTACTTCGGCAAGCGCATGGACAGGAGGTAGACCGACATCACGGGGCCGGCGGCATTCCCTATCATCGTCGTGAACCCGCCCATCAAGCCGAACAGCGGAGCATACCACCACGACGTGAACATCTTCGCATCCTTTTCCTTTTTCTCCATCCACAGCATCACGGCGATGCCCATGAATATGCAAACGGCCATCAACCGCCTGAATTCATCGGCCGGGACAAGTTTGTCGACCGCTATTGCGACAAAAAAACCGACAACCGCAGCCGGCAGCAGTTTAAATACATATTTCCATTCGGCCATGCGCCGGTAATAGAATACGGCAATCAAATCCGAAAAGCAAAGCATCGGCAGGATGAGGCCGGTAGAGGGTTTGGCGCCGAAATTAATGGCCATGAGCGGAATGGCCAGCAGCGTAATGCCCTGAATACCGGTTTTCGACATGCCTATCAGCAGGGCGCATGCAAAAAGCAGCGCCCAGTCATACGTCGTATTCATCAGGGGCGAAAAGTCCGGCATCCCGTCAGTCGTTAACAGGCAGTTGCAATCCCATTCCGGCCGCTTTCCGGTGCATGAACTGCACGGCGGCCTCATATTCGTTGGGGATAACCCCGTCGAGTATCGCGTTTTTTATGGCTTCCTTGATGATTCCCACGCGTTGCGAGGGCGGAAGACCGAATGTCTTCATGATTTCCTCGCCGGAAACGGGCGGCTGAAAATTGCGGATACGGTCTTTTTCTTCGATATCCACCATTTTTTCGCGCACGATGCGGAAATTTTCAAGGAAACGGCGCACTTTTTCCGGATTTTTGCTCGTTATATCCGCTTCGCACAGTTTCATCAGGTCGTCCGCATCATCCCCGGCGTCGAACAGCAGGCGTCGAACGGCGGAATCCGTAACGTCCTCATCGGCAAGATTTATCGGACGCATGTGCAGCGAGACCATTTTCTGGACATATTTCATTTTCTCATTCATCGGGAGCTTCATCCGGCGGAAAATTTCCGGTATCATCTTCTCTCCTATGAAATTATGGTTGTGGAACGTCCATCCCAGGCGCCGGTCGAAACGTTTGGTGGCCGGCTTGGCAATATCGTGAAGAAGCGCGCTCCAGCGGAGCCAGAGGTTGTCCGACGTTTTACACAGGCGGTCGAGAACCATCAGCGTGTGCGCGAAATTGTCCTTGTGCCCGATACCCTCCTTCGTTTCGACGCCTTTCAGCGCGCACAGTTCGGGGAATATGACGCCGAGCAGTCCCGAACGGTCAAGCAGGTCGAAGCCCACCGACGGTTTGGGCGACAGGATGATTTTGTTCAGTTCGTCGACAATTCTTTCCTGCGAGATGATTTCGATGCGCTGCCTGTTCCGCTCTATCGCGTCGAACGTGTCCGGGTCGATGAAAAAGCCGAGCTGCGAGGCAAAACGCACGGCGCGCATCATGCGCAGCGGGTCGTCGCCGAATGTAACATCGGGGTCGAGCGGCGTCACAATGCGCAGGTTCTCCAAATCGCCCAGTCCGTCGAAAGGGTCTGTCAGCTCGCCATAGCGCTTCCTGTTCAGGCAAATCGCCAGCGCGTTAATCGTAAAGTCCCGGCGATTTTGGTCATCTTCCAGCGTGCCGTCTTCCACGGCGGGTTTGCGGCTGTCGCGGCGGTACGATTCCCGGCGCGCGCCGACAAATTCTATCTCCCAGTCCCTGCTTTTCACCTGCGCCGTCCCGAAATTCCCGAACACGGACAGGGTGGATTTCGGCCCCAGCTTACCCGCCACGCGCCGGGCCAGTTCAATCCCGCTCCCGACCGTCACGATGTCAATATCTTTTGACGGGCGACGCAAAAAAAGGTCACGCACGTAACCTCCAACAACATAACTCTCCAATCCCATCCTGTCGGCAACTTCCGAAATGAGACGGAAGATTGGAGCGGACAAATGCTTATCTATATCTTCCTGAACGTAATACATCAAATTTTACCGTTTATTTCGCCGCAAAGATACGAAGAATACTTCCGGTTTTCAAATCGGCGGCGCGCGGAACGCCAAAAAATAAAGAGACGGGGCGGACAGTCCGCAATAAATTTCATAACTTTGCCGGAAAATTAGATGGTATGAAAATTTTAAAATTATTGACGGTTCTTCTGCTTCTTACGGCCTGCGGAAAGGAACGGGAGGCGCGGCAACGGCTGGAAGAGGCGAAAGCCATGTACGAGAACAAATCGTTCGCCGCCGCCAAAAGCCTTATAGACACAATTAACGTGCGCTATCCGCGCGAGATTGCCGTCCGGAAAGAAGCACTTACCCTGATGCGTCTCGCGGAGCGGGGCGAATGTGAGCGGAACATAGCCTATTGCGACAGCCTGCTCCCTGTCTGCATCGAAGAAACGGAGAGCCTGAAAAAAGAGTTCGTTTTTGAAAAAGACACCGCCTACGACGACATCGGCCGGTATATCCGGAAAACAATGACGGTGGAGCGTAACGTGGAACGCAGTTACATCCGCTGCGGCGTGAACGAAGAGGGCGAAATGTACGTCGCAAGCGTGTATTTCGGAAGCAGCCCAATCAACCATACGGGACTGAAATTTTCAACCGGAGACGGGATGCTCGCCGAAACGCCCTCCATTCCGCACGACGGAGGGATGAACTACCGGTTCAGGGATATGGGCAACACAACGGAAGTTGTGACCTACCAGGGAGAAAACTGCAAAACGATTGTCCATTTCGTATCCGTCGTGGACGGAAAAGAACGCGTCAGGGCGGAATTTACCGGAGGCAAACCTTTCTCGCTCTATCTTTCGGACAGCGACAGGAAAGACTTCAACGCAACCCGCCAGCTGGCAATGGTACTGAGCGAAATAAACGCAATGCAGAGGGAAAAGCTCAAATCGGAAAAGAAAATCAAACTTATCGACGGGAAACTGAACGGACAGGAGTAAGGCGGGCGGCGCTCCGGCAAATAAAATAAGCGGGTTTATTTTGTATTGCGCCCGGTTTGTAGTATCTTTGCCGCCGCTGAAAAAAAATAACAATTGGTCTTATGGCACAACAGGAAGATGTATTCAGGAAATTAGTATCGCACTGCAAAGAGTACGGATTTGTATTTCCGTCGTCGGAAATATACGACGGGTTGGGTGCCGTTTACGACTACGGTCAGAACGGCGTCGAGTTGAAAAACAACATTAAAAAATACTGGTGGGACAGCATGACGCTGCTGAACGAAAACATCGTCGGCATCGACTCCTCTATTTTCATGCACCCGACCATTTGGAAAGCTTCGGGGCATGTGGATGCTTTCAACGACCCGCTGATTGACAACCGGGACAGCAAAAAACGCTACCGGGCGGACGTCCTGATTGAGGACTATCTTGCGAAAATCGATGAAAAGATAGACCGGGAAGTCGCGAAAGCGGCGAAACGTTTCGGCGAGGCGTTCGACGAACAGCAGTTCCGCGCGACAAACCCGCGCGTGCTTGAATATCAGGCCGGACGGGACGGCGTGCACACGCGCTTCGCCAAAGCGCTGAACGACTCCGACCTGGAAGAACTGCGCCAGATAATCGTCGACTGCGAGATTGTCTGTCCGGTATCCGGCACCCGCAACTGGACCGGCGTACGCCAGTTCAATCTGATGTTCGCCACCGAAATGGGTTCCACCGCCGACGGAGCGATGAAAATATACCTCCGCCCCGAAACGGCTCAGGGCATTTTCGTCAACTTCCTGAACGTGCAGAAGACGGGGCGCATGAAAATCCCGTTCGGTATCGCACAGATAGGCAAAGCGTTCCGCAACGAAATCGTGGCGCGGCAGTTCGTGTTCCGCATGCGCGAGTTCGAGCAGATGGAAATGCAGTTTTTCGTACGTCCGGGCGAGGAACTCGAATGGTTCGCCCGCTGGAAGGAAACGCGCATGAAATGGCACCGGGCGCTCGGCCTGGGCGACCGGAAATACCGTTTCCACGACCACGACAAACTGGCGCACTATGCAAACGCCGCCACCGACATTGAATTTGAAATGCCTTTCGGATTCAAGGAAGTGGAGGGCATACACAGCCGCACGGATTTCGACCTGTCGCAGCACGAAAAATATTCGGGAAAGAAGATGCAGTATTTCGACCCGGAACTGAACGCGAGTTACGTCCCCTACGTCATCGAAACGTCAATCGGCGTAGACCGCATGTTCCTCAGCCTGCTCGCGGGCGCATACTGCGAGGAAACGCTGGACGGCGGCGAGACGCGCGCCGTACTGAAACTGCCCCCGGCGCTCGCCCCGGTAAAACTTGCCATAATGCCGCTTGTACGCAAGGACGGCCTCCCCGAAAAGGCGAACGAAATCATGCACGCGCTGCGCTTCGATTTCCGCTGCCAGTACGACGAAAAAGACTCTATCGGCAAACGTTACCGCCGTCAGGATGCCATCGGCACGCCCTACTGCATAACGGTCGACCATGAGACGCTCAGCGACAGCCGCGTGACGGTACGCTTCCGCGACACCATGGAACAGGAGCGCGTTCCCATCGACAAACTGCACGGCATCATTGCCGACAGGGTGAGCATGCGCAATATTCTTGAGAAACTGAAATAAAAACGGACTTCAAACTTACGTTCAATGAAAAAATACGGAATATATCTGATGATGACAGTCACACTGTTTGCCGCAACCTCTTGCGGCGATGACGACGTGGATCATCTGAACGACTGGATGATCGCAAACCAGCAGGCATTTAACGCCATACGGACAAACCCCGAATACAGGGAAATAAAATCTCCCGGAAACGAAGGCAGCATATACTACAAAGTGCTCCAAAAGGGAGAAGGAACAGATTCCATTTACTACACAAGCTGGATTTCCTGCTACTACGAAGGCCGGTTCGTCGCCGATTATCCCCGGGAAAACATACTGAACGGGGACATTTTCGAGAGAAGACTGTACGAGGATGGCATTCCC
>JAIRYY010000105.1 GCA_031267485.1 Tannerella sp. | reverse complement strand
CCCTGCGATAGTAAAACTTGTTAACCAATAGAATTTTCATGGTGCGCCGAATCGGAAAGTTTTGCATGCATGTCGCTGAACAGCAATCCCAGTATCATCATGATGAACATCCCCCGGTTGTGCGTTAGGGTCGAGTCCGTCGTACATTCAATCATGAAGAAAATAACAATAATGAGGGCAATCGTCGCTTCTTTCCGGCAATCCCGCTGATACGCCCGTATGGCTTTCCATGCGAGATAGATCCAGAATATGAAAAATAATGCGGCTCCTGCGACTCCGAATTGTGCCAATGCCGGAAAGTAGGTGTCGGCAATAAAAGCCGGATCCTCTCTGGTCAGGCCATGCATGTTTTGCATGCCGTATTTTGCATATATCGGGGAGTAATCCATCCCGGAAGTGTGGGTGGCGTATGAGGCAAAACCTGATCCGAAAGGGAAATAATCCGTAAATATGCGCAGGGAGAAAAAGTAAAGCGCCATCCGGGCGTACAGGTCGTTTGCCGTCCGTCCGTCTCCGAATCCTCCGGTAATGAAGTAGTAGTAGATTTTTTCGCGTGCGACAAACAGAGCAAATGCCAGCGTAATAAGGATGAACGTCGTATTTCGGACGGATAATTTCATTTTAAAGGAGTCGTTGAAATAGATCATCATGAGCAGGCAGATGGCGAAAAGGCCGAAATGCTTCGAGCGCCCGGATAATATGCCCAGCGACAATAGAAGGATGAAAATGATTTTGTCGTTTTTCGTGTAATCGCTGCAGTAAAGGTATAATAATGCCAGTACGGATGAGGCCGTTGCCAGCCGCGACATGTGTGCGAACGTATATTTGATGACTTCGTAATAGATATGATAGGCGACGCCGACGAGCAGGACGTACAGGCTGCACAGGATGATGAGTTGGCGGATTATTTTCCGCTGGTTTTCCGTCAGCCGGGGATGGATGGCGTAAACGCAGAAGAACGCCAGGTACGGCTTTAGCTGTATGGTGAAATCGGTCAGGATGGCGCTTGTTGTATTGGCGTGTATGGCGATGGAATAAATCAGGTAGAACACGAAAACGCCCAGCACGAAAAGAAACAGCCGGTTAAATTCCCACGTTTTCGTGTGTATTACCTTGTACCCGAACAGCAGCGCCAGCAGAACTGCGCAGATCTCGTCGACGTAACTGAACCCCAGGTTGTTGATTACATCATAGAACATCACCCCGAAAATCAGCGTGAATACCGTCAGGTTGAAAAATTGTCTGTCTATAAAATCCTGCATAAAAAATCGTTTTATTTATCTAACGGATATGCATGCCCGTTATTATAATAAGCAAAAAATGCTTGCAAAGATAAGCGAAATCTTTTACCTTTGCCAAATTATTTAACAAATGGGAATTGGATATGAAGATAGCAATCGTGGGAACCGGCTATGTGGGCCTTGTGACGGGCGCCTGTTTTGCGGAAATGGGTACGGACGTCTATTGTGTGGATATAGACCGTGATAAAATCGAACGCCTCCGCAGTGGCGGGATTCCGATATACGAACCGGGACTGGAGGAAATCGTGCACAAAAACAGTAAAAACGGCAGGCTGCATTTCACGACCGACCTGACGGAAGTGCTCGACAGCGTGGAAGTGCTGTTCAGCGCCGTGGGAACGCCGCCGGACGAAGACGGCAGCGCAGACCTGACGTACGTCCTCGACGTTGCGCGTACGGTAGGGAAACACATGAAGAAGTATGTCCTGGTCATCACAAAAAGCACGGTGCCCGTAGGGACGGCCGACAAAATCAAGCGGGCGATCGTCGAAGAACAGCGCAAACGCGGCGTGTCGATTGACTTCGACATCGCTTCCAACCCGGAATTTCTGAAGGAGGGCGCGGCCGTGAAGGATTTCATGAATCCCGACCGCGTTGTCGTCGGCGTTGAAACGGAACGCGCGCAGGCGTTGATGACGAAACTTTACCGCCCTTTCCTGCTGAATAATTTCCCGGTAATATTCATGGATGTGCCGTCGGCGGAGATGACCAAATACGCCGCGAACGCGATGCTTGCCACGCGCATCAGTTTCATGAACGACGTCGCAAACCTGTGTGAAGCGGTCGGCGCCGACATCAACATGGTCCGCCGGGGAATCGGCTCGGACGTCCGCATCGGACGGAGTTTCCTCTATGCCGGATGCGGATACGGCGGTTCATGCTTCCCCAAAGACGTGAAGGCGCTCATAAAGACCGCCGCCGAAAACGGCCGTCCGATGCGGATACTGCAGTCCGTCGAAGAAGTGAACGAGGAACAGAAACACGTCCTGTTCCGCAAGCTAAGCGCGCATTACGGCGGCAACCTGAACGGCAAGCGCGTCGCAATCTGGGGACTGGCTTTCAAACCGGAGACCGACGATATGCGCGAGGCTCCCGCGCTGGTCGTTGTCGAGGAACTCCTGAACGCCGGATGCGAAGTGACCGCATACGACCCCGTCGCCATACCGGAAGCGAAGCGCCGGATTGGCGGCCGCATAGAATATGCGCGGGATATCTACGCCGCCGTCGCCGACGCCGATGCCCTGCTGCTCGTCACCGAATGGAAAGAATTTCGCCTTCCCGCCTGGAACGTCATAAAGGAAAAAATGCGCGTCCCCCTGGTTATCGACGGACGGAACATCTACGAAGCCGGCGAACTGCGCGAACTTGGCTTCACCTGTTACAGCATAGGCCGGCCGGTGAAAAAATAACC
>JAIRYY010000058.1 GCA_031267485.1 Tannerella sp. | reverse complement strand
AATTAAGTAACGTGACATAAATAACATGTAATGATTTCTCTGTCCCGTCGGGACAGAATGTTGGTAGAAAAATGGACCGCAACCCATTTTTCGCGTGCCGTCAGGTACGCTATGTGACTGTCACCACATTCCGTACCTGACGGCACGGAGCTTGTTACAGGAGTATGACAGATAAGAAAAATACCGGCTTGACGACCGTTGCAACAAAGTCATTCGTAATTCTTAATTCCCAATCAGACAGACTTGCCGTAAATAATAATTAACATTATGCAGGTTTGGAGATTTGCCGTATTATGCATAATTTTGCGGCATATAATTAACGGATAAAACTTTTAATTATGAAAAAAACCGTATTGGATATAGAAGACTTTCAACATAAATCGTCCTTTTTCAGGACACGTCCGGGCATATACCTCCTGAAGAAGATGCTTCGCTGGACGGGTATGGATTTGGTGAACCGGATACATGCCAACCACTGTCAGTTGCGGGGTTCGGCTTTTACGGCCGCGATGCTGAACGACCCGCTGATGAACGTTCACTACGAAGTTCACAACCGTGAAATACTGGAACAGCTGCCCGAAGGCGCTTTCGTAACCGTTTCAAACCACCCGGTCGGGTCGCTCGACGGCGTTATCCTGATCGATATTTTCGCCGCCATACGCCCCGATTTCCGCGTGATGGCGAACGAGATTCTGACGCATATCTCCGCAATGGAAGACAATTTCATTTCGATTATACCCAAAACGGACGACCGTCAGGGAAGCAACCGGAAGAACGTGAATGGAATCCGTCTTTCGCTTGTCCATCTGAAGAATGGCCATCCGATGGGATTCTTTCCCGCAGGGGCGATGTCGTTCTATGACGAAAAACAGAAAGTCGTCAGAGATTTGCCCTGGACACACAGCGTAATACGCCTGATACGCAAGGCGAACGCCCCCATTTTTCCGGTCTACTTCGATTTCCTCAACTCAAAATCATTTTACCGGATAGGACACTTCAGCTGGAAATTACGGACGTTGGGCGTAGCCCGGGAAGCTTTTAACAAAAAAGGCCAGACGCTCCACGTATATCTTGGCGCCCCCATTCCTCCGGAAAAAATCCGCCAGTTTGAGGATGATGTTGCCCTGGCGAACTTTCTGTATGAGTCCACTTACAGTGCGGGGCCGAAAAATCATTAACTCCCGGCGCCCAAATCATCCGGACTGAAGCCGCCACAAGCGGCGCCGGCCGCGCCTGCCAAATCATCCGTGTAGCCAACGACAGGCAGGACGTCAGGGATTATACTTCACGCGGCATTGCTTTCATCGTAATGGCGTTCTTCCTCCCCGCCGTCATTGCGAGGAACGAAGCAATCCAGGAACAGGCCGTCGCCTGATGACCGTCCGGGCTACGCGGCCTGTGCCTGGATTGCTTCACTTCGTTCGCAATGACGGAGAAAAAAATATCCCGTGTGAAGTATAAGTCGACCGGCGGCAAACGGACAGTTGTTTGATATGCCAAATGTTTTTTTATTTTTTGAACGAACAGGTTGTTTCCCGGAATTTTTTGTACTTTTGCATTGGTGAAAAAAAATGACAAACTCATTAAAAGAACTGTGTGCTATGCTTAAACCGGAAGATTCGTTGCAGCTCAGGTCGAAGAATCTGACTGAAAATCAAATTGAAGAACAACTGAACTGTTTTGTGAAAGGTTTTCCTTTCCTGAAAATAAAATCATCGGCGTCTGTCGAGAGGGGTATTCTGCGTCTTACGGAGGATGAACTGAACCGTTATGTGGAATCGTGGGACGAATATCTGAAAGGGGAAAAACGGATTACGAAATTTGTCCCGGCATCCGGCGCGGCAAGCCGTATGTTTAAGGATTTGTTTGCGTTTCTGTCGGCTTCCCACGATGTGCCCGCCAGCGCTTTCGAGCGGACATTTTTCGACGGAATACGGGATTTTGCCTTTTATGATGCGCTGAACCGGGTCTGTCCGGCCAACGAAGGGGCGGATATTTCTTCTCTCATGGCGGCCGGGCGGTATAAGGATGTCGTGGCAAACCTGCTGGAGCCGAAAGGACTTGGTTACGGTTCGCTGCCCAAAGGGTTGCTGCTGTTTCACGGTTATCCGGAAGGCGCGCGCACCGCAATGGAGGAGCATCTGGCCGAAGGCGCGATGTATGCCGCAAATGCGGGCCGTGCAGTCAACCTCCATTTCACCGTGTCGCCGGAACATTTGCCTTTGTTCCGGAAACTTGTCGAAGCAAAAAAGGCAAGCTATGAAAAACGGTATGGCGTAACGTACGACCTGTCGTTCAGCACGCAGCAGGCGAATACGGACACGATAGCCGTCGATTTGGCAAATGCTCCGTTCCGCGACGCGAAAGGGCGGCTCGTGTTCCGCCCGGGCGGACATGGCGCCCTGATACAAAACCTCAACCGGCTCGACAGCGACGTGGTTTTCATAAAGAATATAGACAATGTCGTGCCCGACGGCTTCAGGGACGTTACCGTCCGCTTCAAAAAAGCGCTGGCGGGCGTGCTTGTGACGCTTCAGGAGAAGATATTCGGATATGTGCGCCTCATCGAAAGCGGCAATTATACGCCTGACAGAATCGAGGAGATGATACATTTTCTTCAGGATGCGCTGTGTATCAAAAATCCGGAAACCAAATATCTTGAAGATGTGGAGCTTGTGCTTTACATAAAAAAGAAACTGATGCGTCCCCTGCGCGTGTGCGGCATGGTGAAAAATGTCGGAGAGCCGGGCGGCGGACCTTTCCTCGCCTGCAATTCCGACGGGACCATTTCGCCGCAGATTCTGGAGAGTTCGCAGATTGACATGGGTGCGCCCGATGCAAGGAAAGCCTTTGAGGAGGGGTCGCATTTTAATCCGGTCGATTTGGTGTGCGCACTGAAAGATGTGAACGGCAAAAAGTACAATCTGCCGGATTATGTGGACACGAACACCGGTTTCATTTCGAAAAAGAGTAAGGACGGACGCGATTTAAAGGCGCTTGAGCTGCCCGGACTGTGGAACGGTTCGATGAGCGACTGGAACACCGTTTTTGTCGAGGCGCCGATAGAGACGTTCAATCCGGTCAAGACCGTCAATGATTTGTTGCGTCCTCAGCACCGGTAGAAAAAACGATGCGCGACACATCCCGGCGCCAGTCGGCTCCGTTTTCCGCAAGATACGTCTTAAATCCAAGTTTGCAGGCTGTTTCGATGTTGTGAATCCCGTCGTCGATGAATAACGATTCCGAAGGGTTTATGCCGCTGTCAAGAATCATTTTCTCAAAAATAAGCGCATCGGGTTTCGTGCATTTCATCAAAT
>JAIRYY010000027.1 GCA_031267485.1 Tannerella sp. | reverse complement strand
CTTCTTTTTCGATGAGTGAATCCGCACATGAACCTAAAACAAGGATAAAGACGATAGTCATCACAGAGATACCGCCGCCATAAAAGCCTTTATCACAAGATAAATTTATATTTTTCATTACAATTATATAAAAAAATATTTTATAATTCGGAGACAAAAGTATCTTACCTTTTTATAAAAACAACTATATGCATCTCTACAATTTGCAAAATTGCATTAATCGAATGTATACATTTTAGCCCTTCAATCAATACAGAGGTCTACAACGGGCGCGAAAACCGCTATACAAAGCACTACAAAAATCCGAAACAAACCGCCTTGCCACAGATTGTGGACAGGTAAAATTTAGAACATAATTACTCGATAACGGCATCACGATTTGAAAATTATAATTTTTTTTTATATTTTTGCCCCGTTCAATAAATAACACAATTGTAAATGGACAAAAAAATAACTGTGATAATCCTTCTGTTTTCCTGTATTTTCCTATATTCGCAGGAGGACAGCGCTGTTGCTTACTTAAACAATAAAGGGGTGACTTTAGATTCCCTCGCCATGCTTGCAGGCAACCCAAAAATATCCTATAAGGAAAAAATGGATATTTTTTACGCATGCAATTACAAAAGAGGCGTGCAACGGGAGAAACTTATACCGATAATAAGCCGGTTACTGGAGGAAAGCAAAAAAAGGAACGACATAAACGGGCTTCTATACAACCATATCCATTTGGCCGACATTCATAATGACCTGAATAATAACGAGCTGTTCGACATGCACATAGATTCGGCGGATATTTATGCGGAGAACGCGACGCATCCCCTGTCCCTGTCGTGGTATCATTATACAAAGGGCACGCAGGCCATAAACATGCCATACGGGAGAAAGGAAGGTTACAAACAGTTTGAAAAAGCCATCGATTATTATGACCAGACAGATAAAAACACGCATAATATAAGTTACTACATATATAATATAGCCGTTTATACGGCAAACCAGCCGGATACCGTATTTGCAAAAAGACTGATCAGGAAAGTGGAGCACATTTTGCAGAAAGAATACTCGCCATATATCGACTTTGCTCTAAGCACAATGAAATCAGATCTTTACAGCCTGCATTTTGATGCGACAAAACAGGAAAGCATGCTTGATTCCGCCATCTTTCACGAAAAAAAACGCACCAGCCTTTATTTTTCGGGCGAAAACAGATTGCCGGCGGAACTGGATTACGACATCCTGCAGTCGTATCTCCTCATTGCCGAATATTTATCCCTGAAAAAGGAGTCTGACTGGAATTTCATAAACGACTGCATCGAAAAAGCCAAATCAATCGGATATACCGACGATTCGTACATCATGAGCCGGATAAAGTATACCGAAGCCATTTCCCTTTATGAGCAGAAAAAATATGCCGAGGCGGAAAAACGAATTATCGAGGCGGAATACTATTTATCGCAACAGATCGAAGAAGGCGGCGCAATGTATCCTCTGGAAACTTTTTATTCCGACGAACTGGTCTGCGCCGATCTGCACTGCCGGATCCTGCTCGCGAAAGGCGATTACCAAAAAGCCCTCAAGCATAACCGGATCAAAAATGACCTGACGCTGAAAATGAGCGACCTTGAAACGCGCGAACTTGAATACCTGTACAACACGGAAAAGGAAGAAATCAAAATCGAACAGCTGAAAGCCATCAATGCCAATCAGATAAAATCCATCAGCATGCTGCTGCTTATCGCCATTATGCTGGTCGTGACAATCGCCCTGCTTTTCCTGTGGTTTTATACCGCAAAAAAAGGCGCCAAACGCCGCTCCGCACTGATAAAAGCGGAAAAGGAAGAGGCGGAACTCAACCTCAAAATCAAGGAGGAACAGGCCGTAAAGGCGCAACTGGAAAAGTATGAGGTACTGTCGGACTGCCGGCTGAAAGAGATGGAGCTTGAGGGTAAAAACAAGATGATGGAACAATTGTTGAAAGACAAAGAATTTCTTGACAGACAAATAGAATCCTATACGCAAAAAATAAACGAATATGAACGCATAAACGATAAAAAACAGGAATACATAAAGTCGGAGGAACCGGTGAACAAATTTGTGATTGAAGACGTCAGGAAATTGATAGCCAAAAAACTTCCCAACAGGAAAGATTATATAGAATCGTTGTGCCGCCTTGACGAACAGTATATTACCATGCTTAAAAACGCTTACAACGGGAACCTCTCCTTTCCTTACATTAAATATTGCATCTGTTTTGTAATCGGGATGGAAATCGGCGAAGTCTCGGAATGTTTCTCCATCGAACAGTCGTCCGTACACATGGTCAGGTACAGATTAAAGAAAAAGTTCGAACTGGACAACAATGACGATCTGGATGTTTTTCTCCGCAAGATAAACAACTCCCTGTCGTCTTTCAAATATTTCAGGGAGACGCTTTGAAATATACCGGAAAACATCAGTACTGTTTCAGCAGAAACGACGGATTGATCCGCATGACGACGCCCAGTGAAAAATTGGTGTTTTTGCCGAAAGCGGAGGGTGCAAACTGTCCCGTTTCCGGGGAATACATTTTACCCGATAAAAAATAATAGACTTCGGCGTTGACTCCAAAAGCAAAACCTTTTTTCATGGGATGCATGTAATCTCCTCCCAGATAAAGCATTTCAGGCCTCTTGTAAAACATGCCCGGTTCTTTCGTCGATATCGATCCATAAAACGGGCTGCCGGATATGGTGACAAAATTTCTGCAGGCCCAATAAGACGTCCTGATATTAAAATTCTGCAGCTGAAACGCCAGCCTGGCATAAAAACCGGTTCCCTTTTCCGGAACCGCGACCCGCCCCTTCGGGAAATTATAGCCCGCCACATCAAATTCCACATCCATGTATTTAAGCAGGCTCCGGCGGATATTCCACCTGAATCCCGCGCCTGCCGCGCCATTCATCATCGTTTGCACTTTTTCGTCCGTAGCGTCAATCTCGCCTCCCCGGTGCTGTGCCAAACCCTGCAGCTGGAAATATGCATGCAGCGGCGAATCTTCGCCGTTCGCCCTGAAACGGGCTGTCTGCCCCGCAATGAACGCCTCCTGCCTCGTATCCAGCTTGTAGATATAAGTCCTCCAGTCCACCCATGCATCCAAATCGAGCCAGTCCGTATGATAAAGCAGCTGCAAACCGGATTCGGGGTCGGACGTCAAGTTCAGTTCGGGGTTGTACAGCGGCTCTATCAACCGATGATTCGCGCCGCCGTAAATGTCGCCCAAAACGATATTCACATGCTCCGAAAGAGCCATATTCGCCCTGAAATACGGCAACACGTGCACTTTATTCGCGTCATCCCGGCCGTTCCACGTCGAAATCTCCTGGTATGCAAAGGCCGGATACCTCGTAGTTCCCCAGAACCAGATACTGTGGACGCCCGCCTCCAGCTTCAGATTGTCCGCCGGACAGTAAGATGCTTTCAACTGCAGCCAGAACCCGGGCAGTGTATACCCTTTCTGAACCGTCGAACTGAACTCGTTGTTTTTAAAAAAGGAAACATTATCCGCCTCGAACGACAACCGGCCCGCATGAAGAGCCTCTATCCGGTAATCAGACCGGTACATGTAGTCTGCCATTTGCGCACAAACAGTCTGCCCGTCGAAAAAAAACAGGACTGTCGCAAATAAAAAACACAAATCAGATACAAATCTTCTCACGTCAAACAATATTTTAATGCTTTACATCATACCGTAAGGCTATCAACAACACAAAAAGAGGTGCAAAGATAAAAAAAATTGTACATGGTCATGTCTTATTGTCAGAAAATTACGTTAAAAAAATTGCGGAACATGTTTTATAACATCTTTTTTAGTCGCGTCATAATAAAATAATAGCATTAATTTTACGCTTCATTTAAAACAACATGTATGAAGAACGAAGAAACACTTTCCGGTCTGCATTTGGCTGACTTTCAAAAGGTGATAGATGGAAAAGAAACGAATCTTTGTGTACTCGCGAACAAAAAAGGCTCCGAAGCAACCATTCTGAATTACGGAGCCAAAATAGTATCCGTCATGGTTCCCGACAGAAACGGAAAATTAACGGATATTGTAACCGGACACCAGTCTGTCGATGACTATCTGACATCCGAAGAACCCTATTTCGGCGCGGTTTGCGGGCGATACGGGAACCGGATTGCCAAAGGATCTTTCACGCTGGACGGCGCCGTTTACGACAGACTGGCTATCAATAACGGCCCCAACTGCCTGCACGGCGGGCTTAAAGGCTTCAATGCCGTCGTGTGGGAGATGAAACGAATCGACGGACAGACGGTGGAACTCGGATACGTCTCCGAAGATGGCGAAGAGGGATTCCCCGGCCGGTTGAAAACGACCGTAACCTACCGCCTTACGGATGACAATGAGATAGTCATCACTTACCGCGCGGTGACGGACAGGCCAACCGTATTGAATCTTACCAATCATTCGTACTTCAACCTTTCGGGAGCCGGCGATTCTTACATTGGCGACCATTTGCTGACTGTCAACGCGGATTACTATCTTCCGACCGACGAAACCGCCATTCCCTACGGCCCAAAGGAAAAAACAGAGGGAACTCCGATGGATTTCCGTCAGCCTCATGCCGTCGGAGAACGGATAAACGACGACTTCGAACAGCTCAGGTTCGGCAAAGGGTACGACCATACGTACGTCCTGAATAAGGAAAAGGAGGGCGAACTGACTTTTTGCGCGCGCTGCATGTCGCCCAAAACCGGCATCATTATGGATACGTACACGACAGAACCGGGCGTGCAGCTGTATACGGGAAACTGGATGACCGGCAATTTGACCGGGAAAAACGGGCAGCGCTATCCCGAAAGGGCGGCGTTATGCCTGGAAACGCAACATTTCCCCGACAGCCCGAACAAACCGGAATATCCCCCGACCGTTCTCCGTCCGGGCGGAGTGTTTGAAAGCCAGACGGTCTATGCGTTTTCAGTAGAATAAAACTTACACTAATAAAAATATTAATAAAAAAAATCTTTTAGCTATGGCACAGAACAAACAGAATTACACGTTACCCATCATCATGATGATCTTGCTGTTCGGTATGATTTCATTCGTCACGAACCTTGCAGCGCCAATGGGAGTTGTCCTGAAAAACCAGTTTGGAGTTTCCAATTCCCTGGGAATGTTGGGAAATTTCATGAATTTCCTGGCATACGCCGTTATGGGCATTCCGTCCGGTATCTTATTGCAGAAAATCGGATACAAGAAGACGGCATTGATTGCCATCGCCGTCGGTTTCGCGGGCGTTGGCGTACAGTTTCTTTCGGGA
>JAIRYY010000340.1 GCA_031267485.1 Tannerella sp. | reverse complement strand
TCGGTTTCTTCGAAACCGGTAGCTAAAAACAAATATGCTTTTTTCACAGGATGACTGTATATTAATTTGACAAATAACGATAATGATACGTAATGGTTCCACTCTGATTGTTGGTGCCCACTATGCTGTTGAATTTTGCCCGTTTGGCGGCGCCCAGCGCAGCGGAGCGCATCGTGCCGTCGACGATGTTCGTGCCCCGTCCGATTTCTGCCATGATGACGTTGCCTTTCGGGTCTACCGTAATGCTGATTACAATACGGCCTTCTTCCTGACCTGTATACGACGGACGGGGCAACCCGCCCGCGCCGATCGAACGCCCGTTCAGGTCGAAGAAGGTTCCGTTGCCGCCCGCACCTTCGTTTGCGCCCGAATCGGAATTGCCGAACGGATTGCCCTGATTGCCTGTCCCCGCCGGGGCATCGCCCTGACTGCCTCCATCGGCATTGCCGGAGCCAAACGCTCCGGCCACCTGATTCTGAATGGCCTGGCTCTGCCGGCGCTGTTCCTCTCTGCGGCGCTGTTCGGCCAGCCGTTCTTCCTCTCTTTTTTTCCGTTCCGCCTCTTCTCTCTTCTTCCGCTCTTCTTCCTTCCTGTCAGTCAGGGTGACGGTTTCCTCCTCGTCCTGCGTGATCATTTCCGCCCGGGGAGGCGGAACAGGTCGGGTTGTTTTCGGCGGCGTCACTTCGGGCACGGGTGTCGAGACCGGCGCTCGCTGGCCTCTCGGCTCAAACACGCCTGCGGCCATGTTCAGGTTTCCGAAATTGACCAGCACGCCGCCGTCTTCCGGCATAACCGTCCTGAGCGGCGCAAGACACAGGAGAAGCAGGAAAACCGCCAAGTGGAAAAGAACCGTCCCTGCAAGTGCAGACCTGTCGTTTTTGTCAAATTTCATCGTCCAGATTTCGGGGGGCGCGTGGCAAGCACCATTTTAAATTTATTCCTGTTCGCAATGTCCAGCACTTTGACAATCTCGCGGTAAGGCACGGATTCGTCGGCGTAAAGGGCAACATACATTTCCGGTTCCCTGTTATAACGTTCCTGCAGGAAAGGGGTGATTTCTTCGAAGGAAACCGGCTTTTCCTTTTGATTGCCGTAGGCCACGTAATAGTTTCCGGCGGCATCAATCGCCACTCTTGAGATCGGTTTGGCCGCCGTCTGCTTCTGCGCCTGCGGCAGGGTGAGTTTAATGGCGCTCGGCACAACGACCGTAGACGTCACCATGAAAAAGATCAGCAACAGGAAAATGACGTCCGTCATGGAGGCCATGCTGAAGGATTCATTTACTTTTGTTTTACGTTTCAACGCCATGGTTATACCTTATATTAATTAGCCGGTTCATTCAGCAGGTCCATAAAATCCATGGTACGCGTTTCCAGCTGGTTAACCACGCTGTCGACTCTCGCTACCAGATAATTATATGCAAACAGGGCGACAATTCCGACAATCAGTCCGCCGACCGTGGTAACAAGCGCTTCATAGATTCCGCTCGAAAGCAGTTGTACGTCGACATTGGTACCTGCATTGGCCATGTCGAAGAAAGCGCGCACCATTCCCGTTACCGTACCGAGGAATCCGATCATCGGAGCGCCGGCTGCCGTGGTGGCAATGATCGGGAAGCCTTTTTCCAGTTTGGCCACTTCCAGGTTGCCTGCATTTTCGACGGTAGCCAGAATGTCACTCACCGGGCGTCCCAGGCGGCTGATCCCTTTCCCGATCATGCGTGCGGTAGGCGATTCGGTGGAATGGCAGAGATTGAGCGCCGATTCCACCTTGCCGTCATGGATATAATCCTTGATGCGGCTCATAAACGCGTCGTCACTCTTGCCCGCCTGCCGGATCACCAGCCAGCGCTGGATAAAGATAAACAGAGCCAGCAGGGACAGGGCTAAAAGAACAAACATAATCGGACCGCCTTTTGTGGCAAGGTCCATAATATCCATTTGAGTTTCCACAGGAATACTTGATCCGCTCAGATCAAGCGGGGCTTCGGCCGGATTCGCCATTCGCAATAATACGATTTTCATGAATTTTTATTGTTTTGTTTCATTATCTATTTCTCTTTCCGTACATTTGCACGAAATTACCGGTTGCAAATGTAGAATGATTTACGTAATCTATTCATGAAAGATTCGTGAAAGATTCTATAAGAAGTCGGCCTGCATGTTAAAAAGACGAAAGAGGAGAATTTTTTCGAGAAAAAAGATGAAAAAACGAATGAAAGTAGGCATTTTCGGCAGTGATTATCAGAAGGACAAACTTCCTTTGATTCAGCGATTGTTCGGAAAACTGGAAGAACTGGGAGCGGCAATCCATATCAAGCGCGATTTTTATGTTTTCCTGACTGGCACGTTGGGCTATCAACCGACGGTAGCGGGCATACTCGACCGTGTTTTTGATCTGGATATAGCCCTGAGCGTGGGAGGGGACGGCACTTTCTTAAAGACGGCGGTACAGATCAACCGGCAGCATATTCCGATTCTGGGGATCAACACCGGCCACCTGGGATTCCTGGCGGACGTGAACGCCGACCAGCTCGAAGAGACCTTGGAGGAATTGTTTCATCGCCAATACCGGATCGAAGAACGCATGTTGCTGAAGCTGCACACGGACGAACGCACCTTTCAAGGCTACAACTTTGCGCTTAACGAAGTAGCCATCCTCAAACGCGACACTTCGTCCATGATCACCATTCATACGCTTTTGAATGACGAATACCTGACATCCTATCGGGCCGACGGACTGCTGATCGCTACGCCTACGGGTTCCACCGCCTATTCCATGAGCGTGAACGGTCCGATTATTTTACCGCTGTGCGATAATATGGTATTGAGTCCGGTCGCGCCTCACAGTTTAAATGTGCGCCCACTGGTGATTCCCGGATCCTGTACACTCACCCTGGAAGTGGAAAGCCGGACAAAATCATTCCTGGTTTCGCTGGATGGACGCTCGGAAGTCTTTCCGGCGGGTATTCGCCTAACGATAAGCAAGGCGGACTTTTTTACGCTGGCTATCAAAAGATTAAATCATACTTTCTATCAAACGCTGCACGAAAAATTAATGTGGGGAACCAGCCGAATAGTTAAATAAGCATAAACACGTGCATTTTTTCGTCGGAAAATTAGGCCACATAATAAAAAGCCCTTATCTTTGCACTGTGTTTTTCATGGTATTAGATTTAAGGTTAACAATGAAGATTGTGGTTGTCGTGAGACAACCTTTTCTTTTTTATAGCGTTACGTAAAAAAACTCCCCTTTTTGAATATCCGGATCACCCGCAAAACCCTGAGTATTGAATTGCCTGAAAGAAGAAAATCCCCCCGTCAAAGTTCCGACGATTTTATTCCCGCATACGGTAAAATCCCGGCGAGGTAAGATTTACTTCGGGCGATTCAAATCAATTTTGCGGGTAACATTTACAAATTCTTCCACGCGCCGTTTCATCAACAGATATAAGGAATCCTGCATTGCAAACATGCCGGCGATGTGTACCGATTCCTGCATGCTGTTCAGCATGTCATAATATACATAGCTGACGTTGAAGACAAGCTCCTCTTCGGTCATCGCGCTACGCAGCTGTTGAAGTTCACGATTGTTTTTCGCAATCCGGATACCCCTAAAAAGCGCAGGCGAGAATATCACCTGTTCAAGGCTTGCTGAAAAGTCGAGGGCCTATTTTGTTCCCATTTCGGCGGGAAGGCTTGTTCCGGGCTGTTCGATGATTTCACTGGGCAGGATAACTTTGCCCAAACCACGTTATTAATGAAAGTCGCGGCCTTGCAGTCCGTGTCAGCGGAATAGCGGGAACGTGTTTTTGTTTACCTTTGCGACAGAAGAAACAATGATTTTTTAAGGATAAATATGAAAAGTGTATTTACAGACAAACAGTCGGTTCCTCAGGACAGTGATTTAAGAGAATCATTGAGTGCAGTTTATGATATATGGCAAACGCTTGTCAATTACGTTTATTCAAAATATCCGGCAGCCATTCCGGAATGGAATTTCTCGAAAAGCAGCGGTTGGAGTTTTAGAATGAAAGATAAAAAGCGAACCGTCATTTATCTTCTGCCAAGAGCCGGATTTTTCAAAGTTGCACTCGTATTCGGGCAAAAAGCAACGGATGAACTAATGAACAGTTCCGTATCAGAGGATATTAAAATGGAATTGAGCGCGGCGAAAGTCTATGCTGAAGGGCGCGGGATTAGAATTGAAGTAAAAAATGAAACGGTCATTAACGACATAAAGGAATTGATAAACGTCAAACTGGCGAATTGAGTAATTGCGCGTCTCCCAAAACGGGACGGCAATAAGCACGGTAACATTAAACGGCGTACCTCATATCGCCCTGTTTGCAGCGATTCATTCTATTTTCATTGCCTCGACGGGGTTGAGGCGTGCGGCGCGCCAGCTTTGCCACGAGACGGCAAGGGCGGAGATGAGCCATGCCGACAGGCCGGCCAGCACGAACGTCCACCAGTCGAGGCCGGTCTTCAGGGCGAAGTTTTCGAGCCAGCGCGTCATCGTCCACCAGGCAAACGGGACGGCCATGACAAAGGCGGCGGCAATCCACAGGACGAAGCGGCTGTTCAGCATACGGACGATGCC
>JAIRYY010000336.1 GCA_031267485.1 Tannerella sp. | reverse complement strand
CACCCCGGCAAAGATGATGTCGGATATTCCCGTCATTGCGACGAAGGAAGCAATCGCCATACACGCAGAGATTGCTTCACTGCGTTCGCAATGACGGGGAAATATCCTGCGTGAAGTATAAAAGAGCTTATACGCCGGGAACATGTGCGGCCCACTGCTTATAAAGCAATAATAGCCTTATCCGCAGGTGCGGCAGCCGGCGCACTGGACAAGTTCGCCGCGGAAACGTTTTTCTACCAGATAGTGAAGCCGTTCCCTGAGTGCGCTCAGCCGCACGTTGTCCACGATGTCGGCGGTGAAAGCGACGCTCAGGAGCGTCCGGGCCTCGTCGCGCGAAAGGCCGCGGCTCTGCATGTAAAACAGTGCGTTTTCGTCCAGCTGGCCGGTTGTCATGCCATGCGAGCACTTCACGTCGTCCGCATAGATTTCAAGCTGGGGGTTGCTGTACATCCTTGCGTCGCGGGTCATGCACATGTTGCGGTTTGTCTGGAAAGCTTCCGTTTTTTCGGCGCCCTCCCTTACCAGTATACGTCCGTTAAATATCCCTACGGAGCGGTCGTTCAGCACGTTTTTAAAGAGCTCTGTACTTTTGCACTTCGGGACGGTGTGCGTGATATGCGTATACGTATCCACCTGCTGGCTCCGGTCCTGGATAGCCATTCCGCAGAGCGTCGTTTCCGCCCCCTCGCCGTTCAGTTCGATGCTGTAACTGTTGCGGGAAAGGCCATTGTTGAGCGTGATGCCGTTCACGAGGACGTTCGAACGCGCATCCTGCTTCACGTACAGGGAAGAATAGCGGGTTGTGGATACGGTACTTTCTTCCAGGTCGTAGTAATCGAAATACGCTCCTTCGCCGGCAAAAATCTCAACCACCTGTGTGGAAAGACACCTGATACTGTCCAGACTATGGTCGCAAACGAGAAGTTTCGCCTCGGAACCCGGCTCCATGACAACCAGGATACGCCTGTTGGCCATGATGTCTACCGTGCTCCGGAAAATGTTCACCAGCTGAACGGGACGGTCCATTTTCACGTCGCGCGGCACATAAAGCACGAATCCATCCTGCGCCAGCATCGTATTGAAAGCAGTCAGCGCATCGGTCGACGTCTTCGCCGCCTTGCCGTAATAACGCGACGCAACATCCGGGTAGCGTTCCGCAAAAGTCTTCATGCCTCCTGCATAAACGCCGTCCGGCAACTTCTTCGCCGGCAGCGAATCGCCGTAAAACGAATCATTCACTACAAAAAACAGATGCGTCCGCATATCAGGAACGGCGCAGCGGAAAACGTCGTCCGGATTAACCTGCACTCTGAGGCGGTTAATGTTCAGCCCGTAATCCGGCGCAAACGACTGCGCCACATCCGTATGGCGATAATCTTCGTGTTTCAGCGACGGAAACCCCATACGTCCGAACGCGGCAAACGCCTGCGCACGCAAAACGTTCATGCAGCCGGGCGCATGCCGGCAAATAGCATCTTCACACTGCGTATAAATATCCGTATATTGCTTTTCCATCAATTAAGAATTAAAAATTAAAAATTAAAAGGGATTAACCATCAACCATTAACGGACATCCCACGCAGGCGCATACACAAGTGCACCCCTACCATTAACATTCATCACTAATCATTAATGATTAGTGTTTAGTGGTTAGTGATTAATGATTAATCATTAGCCATTAATTAATCACTAATCATTAACCACTAATCACTAACCATTAATCACTGTCTTTCAGCCAATCATAACCTTTCCGTTCAAGCTCCAGGGCGAACTCGGGGCCGGCGGTTTTGACGATGCGTCCCTTATAAAGCACATGCACGACATCCGGCCTGATATAATCGAGCAGACGTTGATAATGAGTTATTACAATAGTGGCATTATCCGGCGTTTTAAGTTTATTCACGCCATTAGCGACAACACGCAGCGCATCTATATCCAGGCCGCTGTCCGTTTCGTCGAGTATCGAGAGCAATGGATTCAGCATGGTCATCTGAAATATCTCATTCCGTTTTTTCTCTCCGCCGGAGAAGCCACCGTTCACGCTACGGCTCGCAAGTTTACTGTCCATCTCCACTATGGCGCGTTTCTCGCGCATCATTTTCAGGAAATCGGTAGCCGACACCGGTTCCTCATGATTATATTCGCGATGAGCGTTCACTGCCGCACGCATGAAATTGACCATACTCACGCCGGGAATCTCCACCGGGTACTGAAAACTGAGGAATATGCCCTCACGGCTGCGGTTCTCCGGCGACAGGGCAAGCAAGTCCCTGCCTTTGTACATCACCGTCCCCTCCGTCACCGTAAATGCCGGATTACCGACAAGCACGCTGCTTAGCGTACTTTTCCCGGAGCCGTTAGGCCCCATTATGGCATGAACCTCACCCGTTTTGACGGTAAGGTCAAGCCCCCTCAATATCTCCCTGCCGCCTATTTCCGCATGCAGGTTTTTTATTTCCAACAATATATTTTCCATTTAACATCCATCTTTTGATTTATTTCAGCCGGACACCGTCACCCCACGCTTCCCTCCAGGGAAATGGCCAGCAATTTCTGCGCTTCGACGGCAAACTCCATCGGCAGCTTATTCATCACCTCGCGGGCATAACCGCCCACAATAAGGCTCACAGCCTTCTCCGTATCGATACCCCGCTGGTTACAGTAAAAAAGCTGGTCCTCGTTAATCTTCGACGTCGTGGCTTCATGTTCCACCACCGCCGTTTCATTCTGTATGTCGGCATACGGAAACGTGTGCGCTCCGCACGTGGAACTGAGCAGCAGACTGTCGCACTGGCTGTGATTGCGGGCATTTCCGGCGCGGGGAGCGATTCGCACCAGTCCGCGGTAACTGTTCCGGCTATGTCCGGCGGATATGCCTTTCGAGACAATCGTACTGCGGGTATTGCGGCCAAGATGTATCATTTTCGTTCCCGTATCGGCCTGCTGGTAGTTGTTGGTCACCGCCACGGAATAAAACTCGCCGACCGAATTGTCGCCGGCCAGGATACACGACGGATATTTCCAGGTGATAGCCGAGCCGGTCTCCACCTGCGTCCACGAGATTTTACTGCCCTCGCCCCGGCAAAGCCCGCGTTTCGTCACGAAATTATAGATGCCTCCATTTCCGTTTTTGTCGCCCGGATACCAGTTCTGCACCGTGGAATATTTCACTTCGGCATGCTCGTTCGCCACAATCTCCACGATAGCGGCATGAAGCTGATTCTCGTCGCGCCGGGGAGCCGTGCAGCCCTCCAGGTAGCTGACATACGAATCGTCGTCGGCAATGATGAGCGTACGCTCGAACTGTCCGGTATTTGCCGCATTTATGCGGAAATATGTGCTCAAATCCATCGGACAGCGCACGCCCTTCGGTATGTAAACGAAAGAGCCATCCGAAAAGACAGCCGAGTTAAGTGCGGCAAAAAAATTGTCGCGACAGGCGACAACGCTTCCCATATATTTCTGCACCAAATCCGGGTGATGCCTGACGGCCTCGCTGAACGAACAGAAGATAATCCCCTTCTCGGCCAGCGTTTCCTTAAACGTCGTCTTCACCGAAACGCTGTCCATGACGGCATCGACGGCCATTCCGCTCAGCATTTTCCGTTCATAAAGAGGTATGCCCAGCCGGTCAAAAGTCCTCAGCAGTTCCGGGTCGACCTCGTCAAGGCTTTCAGGCGCCTTTTTCTTCTTCGGAGCCGCATAATAAATGATATTCTGATAATCAATGGGAGGAATATCCAGATGCGCCCATGTCGGCATTTTCATCGTTTGCCAGTGGCGGAACGCTTTCAGGCGAAAATCAAGCAGCCACGGGGGTTCTTCCTTTTTCTGCGAAATCGTGCGCACGATATCCTCGTCAAGCCCCCGGCGGATGACCTCCGTTTCCACATCCGTCGTGAAACCGTACTTATATTCGCCGGAAGTTACTTCATTCAGTAATTTATCCTGTTCTTCCATTTTTTTTACATCAAACTTTCTGCACGAAAATATTTCCGGGGAAGACCGAAGGGATTATATTTTTTATGTAAAGGTACAGGTGCGATTCCACTTTCAGCTCATGCGGGAATATCACGGATTTATGATCAAACATCTCTATCACGTTCAACACAAGGCTGACAAACAGTACCATCAGCAACAAACCCAGCAATCCTCCCGCAATATGATTAAACAGGCTCAGCGGCGTCACGCTGACAATGCGGTGGATGATGACCCCTATCAACACGATGAATCCGGCAATCAGTATAAACCCGGCCACATAACTTATCATGACCGTAATCTGCGGCGGGAACCAGCCCAGTCCCGTCAGAAAGCCGCGAAGCCATTCGGCGATTCCAGCACACAGGTATATCCCGATAATCAGGGCGACAAGCGACGCCGCCTGCCTGATGATTCCGTCATACAAACCTTTTGCCAGTCCGAGGCCGGCAAGACAGATAATCACGATATCCAACCAGTTCATCTGTCCGCCTGCAACGTTTTCTTTATTTCCACCCGATCAAACGGCTCGATGATATCACCGACCTGTATGTCATTATAGTTATTCACATAAATCCCGCAATCCTGACCGGAAACAGCCTCCTTAGCTTCATCCTTAAAGCGTTTCAGCGAGCCTAACTCGCCGGTATGGACAACGATACCGTCGCGGACGATGCGCACCCTGTGCGTGCGCTTAATCTTACCTTCCTTGACGATACATCCGGCAATCGTCCCGACCTTGGATATCCTGAATACCTGCAAAACCTCCACTTCGCCGCATATATCCTCGCGTATCTCCGGCGACAGCATGCCTTCCATTGCATCCCTGACATCGTTTATGGCATCATAGATGATGGAATACAGCCGCACTTCCACTCCCTCGTTTTCAGCCAGGCGGCGGGCCTGCGCCGAAGGACGCACCTGGAATCCGATGATGACGGCGTCGGCCGTTTCGGCAAGCGAGATGTCCGATTCCGAAATCTGGCCGACCGCTTTATGGATAACGTTCACCTGTATTTCTTCCGTAGACAGTTTTATCAGTGAATCGGACAGAGCCTCGACCGATCCGTCGACGTCGCCTTTCACAATCAGGTTCAACTCGTGGAAATCGCCAAGCGCGCGACGGCGCCCGAGTTCTTCGAGGCCGAAGCGTTTTTGCGTGCGAAGCCCGAGTTCGCGCTGCAACTGTTCGCGGCGCGAAGCAATCTCGCGCGCTTCCTGTTCCGTATCAAGCACGTTGAATATATCCCCGGCCTGAGGCGCCCCGTCAAGACCGAGTATGATAGCCGGTTCCGACGGCCCGGCCTGTTCTATCCGCAGATTACGCTCAT
The DNA here is from genome assembly GCA_031267485.1 of Tannerella sp. Classification (GTDB taxonomy): domain Bacteria; phylum Bacteroidota; class Bacteroidia; order Bacteroidales; family Tannerellaceae; genus Tannerella. The sequence goes on along the minus strand of JAIRYY010000336.1, from coordinate 8,288 downwards.
TGAACATCGCCTTGACGCGTCCGAAATGCGTTCCCGCCAAGACGACGTCGCCCTGCTTCAGTGTTCCGTTACTCACGAGAACGGTCGAAACATACCCCCGTCCCTTGTCAAGCGTCGATTCGACGATTGAACCTGTAGCCTTGCGTTCGGTATTGGCCCTCAACTCCAGCATATCTGCTTCCAGCAGTACTTTCTCAAGCAAATCCGGCACTCCGATTCCCTGTTTGGCCGAGATTTCCTGACTCTGGTATTTCCCGCCCCAGTCTTCGACCAGATAGTTCATATTAGCCAGCTGTTCCTTTATTTTCTCCGGATTTGCATGCGGCTTGTCAATCTTGTTTATCGCAAATACGACAGGGACGCCCGCCGCCGAAGCATGATTGATTGCTTCGACCGTCTGCGGCATCACATCATCGTCCGCCGCAACGATAATAATAACGATATCCGTCATTTTCGCTCCACGCGCACGCATGGCCGTAAACGCTTCGTGTCCCGGCGTATCCAGGAACGTTATGTGACGCCCGTTCGGCAGCTTGACATTATACGCTCCGATATGTTGCGTGATTCCACCCGCTTCGCCGGCAATCACGTTTGATTTGCGTATGTTGTCGAGCAGCGAAGTCTTACCGTGGTCGACATGTCCCATCACGGTAATGATGGGCGGACGGGGAGTCAAATCTTCTTCCCGGTCGCTTTCTTCCGTAATTGCCTCGACAACTTCCGCGCTTACATATTCGGTTGTAAAGCCGAACTCATCGGCGACAATATTAATCGTTTCCGCATCGAGGCGCTGATTGATCGATACCATCATGCCTATGTTCATACACATGGATATGACCTGCGTCACAGGCATATTCATCATGCTGGCAAGGTCGTTGGCCGTAACAAATTCCGTAATTTTAAGCACTTTACTTTCGCGTTTTTCCTCTTCCAGCTGTTCCTGTTCACGGTATGCGGCGGCATCACGCTTTTCACGGCGGTACTTAGCCGCCTTGCCTTTCGAGTTTTTGTTCGTCAGGCGCGCCAGCGTTTCCTTAATCTGCTTCTGCACGTCTTCCTCATTCACTTCAACGCGTACCGGCCTTTTGGCGCGCGGTTTAGTCCGTTCGTCCTTGCGCACATTCGTTCCCGGCGTATTGTTGATATCGACACGTTCTTTCCTGATACGTTTACGTTTATGCTTATGTTTATTACCTGCAGCGGCGGCGGTGTTGGCGGAGGCGTTGGCGGGTTCGGCCGGTTTCGGTTTTGCCGGCGCGGCCTCGCCGACCTTGCCGGCCTGCACCGGATGCGCTTTCCGTTGCTCCATAAACTTACTCCTGCGCTCCTCGCGTTCGCGTTTCTTCTCTTCCTTTGTCTTCTTGCGGGGACTGGTAGCCTGATTTATCGCGGAAAGATCAATCTTTCCGGTAACCTTGATACGGGGCTCAATGTGGGGCTTGTTAAGACGGAAAGGCTCTTCCTCGGGTTCTTCCTTTTTAACACTTGTTTCCGGCGTTTTTTCCAACGCTGCAACCTGCGCCTCCGTTTCAGGTTGCGGTTCCAAGCCCTGCTTTGGTTCCGGCTCCGGCTTCAACTCCGGTTCCGGCTCCGGCGTCGTATCCGGCTCCGGTTTCAATTCCGGCGATTGTGACTGTTCGGGCGCCGCATGCACTTCATCCTTTTGTTTTTCTTCGGGAATGGTTTCCGCCGCAACAACTTTGGGAACGGTTTCCGCCGCGACAGTTTTGGGAACAGCCTCCACCGGTGGCGTATCTTTTTGCACCGGCACCGGCACCGGCTCCAGCACCGGCTTCGGTTTCGATTCCGGCTCCAGCGCGGCGGCTTTCTCCACCGGAGTTTCCACGACAGGCGTTTCTTTTACGGTCACGACTTCACCGGGCACAGGTTCATCCGTCTTTTTTGCAGCCAATTCTCTCGAAGGTTTATCTTCCGGTTTCGGGAACGACGGCTTCGCAAACGACGGCTTCGACTTATTATAGGTTCTGTCTTCAAGGTCAATCTTGCCTTTGGTCACAATCCGGGGCTTTATATCGTCAGGAATTTCGGTTTTTATGCTTTCCGTTTCCTGGGGTTTCGGCTTTTCTTTCGGGGGAGTTACGGGCGCAACCGGGTTGAATGTTTTCTTTTCTTTCAGAGCCAGGCCCTTGCCGAACTCGTTGATCAACAAATCGAACTGATAGTCCGTAATCCTGGCATTGGGATTATTTTCGACATCATGGCCTTTCTTCTTGAGATATTCCACGACCGTAGACAATCCCACCTTCAAATCTTTAATTACTTTGTTTAATTTTATATATTCAGGCATATATAAGTTTGTTTTTTTATCAATTTATACATAACTCCATGTTTAACCGGTGTCAGGCCTGAGGCTCCTCACCGGATTCCCCCGCATTTGTATCAGCAATATTTTCCTCCGGAGCATTACGGTCGACCTCCTCTTCAAATTCGGCTGCCAGAACACGGTAAACGTCCCTGACCGTCTGTTCTTCAAGATCTGCCCGCTCCATAATATCCTCCGGCGACATGGCCAGAACGGATTTTGCCGTATTGCAGCCCAGCGATTTCAGTGCGTCGATAACCCATCGGTCTATTTCATCAATAAATTCATCCAGGTAAATATCCTCCTCGTCCGCATCGTCTATGTCGCGGAACACGTCTATCTTATGTTCGGTCAGCATACAGGCAAGTTTAATGTTCATGCCGCCCTTGCCGATAGCGAGCGATACTTCGTCGGGATGAAGAAATACTTCCGCCGTCCGGTCTTCCTCATTAACGCGTATCGAGGATACTTTCGCCGGACTTAACGCACGCTGGATAAACAGCGAAGTATTGGACGTATAGTTGACAACATCGATGTTTTCGTTACGCAATTCGTGGACAATACCGCGTATGCGCGAGCCTTTCATGCCGACGCAGGCGCCTACCGGGTCAATACGGTCGTCATACGATTCAACCGCAATTTTGGCGCGTTCGCCGGGGATACGCGCAATCGCCTTGATGGTAATCAGGCCATCGTTTATCTCAGGCACTTCAAGTTCAAACAGGCGTTGCAGAAACACGTTGCTGGTACGCGAAAGAACGATTCTCGGATTGTTGTTATCGTTTGTCACGTCCTTGATAACCGCGCGGGCAGCCTCGCCTTTGCGGAAGAAATCCGAAGGAATCTGTTCCTGTTTGGGAAGCAGCAGTTCATTTCCGTCATCATCGAGCAGCAGTATTTCCTTTTTCCATATCTGATAAACTTCCGCCGAGACGATCGTGCCGATATGTTCCTTATAGCGGGAATAAAGGCTGTCTTTCTGCAGTTCCAGGATTTTGGATGCGAGCGTCTGACGCAGGTTAAGGATAGCGCGCCGGCCGAATTTTTCAAAATAGACTTCGTCCGTCACCTCTTCGTCCACCTCGCAGTCGGGGTCCATTTCACGCGCCTCGCTCAATGTCACCTGCAGGTTCGGATCTTCCAGCCGTCCGTCCGGGACAACCGTCCGGTTGCGCCATATTTCAAAATCCCCCTTTTCGGGATTTATAATAATATCATAATTCTCGTCCGTACCGAACATCTTGGCTATCACATTGCGAAACGATTCTTCCAGGACGTTTATCATCGTTTCCTTGTCAATGTTTTTAAGATCCTTAAATTCCGCCAGCGTGTCAATCATACTGATTGTTTCTTCTTTTCTTCTTGCCATAATTTTTATTTAGAAACCGATTAAATATTTTGTGTATTTTATTTCGTCATACGAATATGCCTGATCTTCCCGTACCGTCGTTTTCCGTTTGGAGCCGTCGGCTTTGACCTTCTTCCCGACTGTTATCGTCGCGCATTGCCCGTCGGCCGCCTTTAATATTCCGGTAAGTTTCGTGCCGTTTTTCAGCAGCATCTCCACTTCTTTCCCCAGGTTTTTCACATACTGCCGCACCGTTTTAAAGGGCGACGTCAGACCCGAAGATCCCACTTCAAGCTCAAAATCCTCCTTTTCGCGATCCAGGCATTCCTCTATGTAACGGCTCATGACGACACATTCGTCGATGCTTACGCCACTGTCATTATCGATCTCCACGACGATCCGATTGTCCGGGTCAACGGATATTTCCACAAGAAAAGAATCCGACTCTTTCAACTTTTCCTCTACCAGGCTTTTTATAAAATCCTTATCTGTCATAATTATAAAAAAGGGGGAACTGTTTGCCCCCCTTCATCTTCACTTTACCTTATCCGTCGGCAAAGATACAATAAATAATTGCAATTCCACAAAAGATTGCATTATTTTTTTTAATATTACCGCAATTCCTTTATTTTGATGCTGCGGAAAGAAACTTCATCGCCATGATCCTGAAGCAGAAGATGCCCTTTGGGAGCTTCGCCGAACAGTCCGTTTTCGTTGTAAACTTTCGCCGCATACTTACTGCCTTTCACCAGTTCGCGGAAAGCGTCGGAGCCACGCTCGTATTCAAGGGTCTTGAATCCATTCAGCCAATGTTCCGTATGGTTGTCGGGAAAGGCTTTTATGACCGCCTGGTTCCACTGTCCGACGCCATTGAAGCGCTTGTTCTGAGGCGCAATCAAATCATAGAGGCCGGCGCAGGCGCGGCTTCCGGGCACAGTCGTATAGAGCTTCGCGTCGGGATGAACGGCATCATCGAGAACCTGATATTCAAGTCCGAATGCGGAACCTTTCTGCTTTTCGCTCTCCGTTACAAAATATTTCACGCCGCTGTTTGCGCCCTCCGTGATTTTAAATTCGAAGCTCAGCTCGAAAGCCGCATATTCGTCCGTCGTCACGATATCCCCGCCATGCGTGGATTCGCTTCCGTCGGTGCGCAGCACGGTTATCGCGCCCTCCGCTATTTTCCAGCCATTGGCGGGGAACGCGTCCTTATGAGCGCCGCGCCATCCGGCGTTCGTCCGCCCGTCAAACAAAAGTTTCCATCCGTCGGCCTGCTCGCCTGCGGAAAGGACATTCGGTATCCTGTTTATTTCAGGCGCCAGCGTTCCCTGCAAAAGATTCTGCCCCACGCGTTCCGTCAGGATGCGGATATTTTTCCATTTAATCTCTTTGCCCTCCAGGGCGTCATTGTTCCCTATGCCGTGCACCTGAAACGCGATAAAGCCCTGCGGGTTCGTGTTGTCGAGCAGATTGGCCGTATTGACGTCATTCAGCCAGATGCGCATCGTGTCGCCGAACGCCTCTATCCGGTAATGATTCCAGTCGTCTTTCCTGTAAGCAGAGCGTCCCGGTTCGTTACCCTCCAGCGTGATAAGCCAGCCACGGCGCGCTTCGTCATAAATGCCTCCGCTCCAGGCGCGCGCCGAAGGGTCAATCTCGCACTGATAGCCGTGCACGCGGCCGTTGTTATAATCCGGACGGCTTTCGCTGCGGAACTGCACGCCGGAATTAAGCGCCGGATCGCATAAAACGTCAAACTCCAGAATGAAATCGCCATAACTCTGTTCGGTTACCATAAAACTGTTGGGCTGGCCTTTGACCGAAACGCCGACAAGCATTCCGTCTTCCACGCGGTAAGGCGCTTTTCCGTTCAATTGCTGGAACCCGGCAATATCCTTCCCATTAAACAATTCGACCCATCCGTCGCCTGACGTGCATGAACCGAACAATACCACAAAACAAACTGCAAGATTAAAAAATGTTTTCATAACTTCCTGATATTATTATTATAAATATGTTTGCTGCAAAGATACGGAATATTTTGATTATCCAAATTATTGGAACGTATTTTGATCGTCAATCCTGTCTGCATTGCCCGGCGTTGAACCGAAGCGTTTTTTTTCGAGGGGTTTGTTCTGTAAAAACACCAATAGGCCACTTTTTCAAGTGACCTATCTTCTCATTTATTGCCTTTTTTTAGGCGTTTCAGTACTTTTCAGGACTAATATTCTTCCTCATTGAAAAAGAAATCTTCCTTACTCGGATAGTCAGGCCAGATATCCTCCATACATTCATATATCTCACCCTCATCCTCCATCTCCTGCAGGTTTTCAATAACCTCCAGGGGAGCGCCGGAGCGCTGCGCATAGTCTATCAACTCGTCTTTTGTTGCAGGCCACGGCGCATCTTCCAAATTTGATGCCAATTCTAAGGTCCAATACATAACTCATAAAATTTTGTGATCGCCCGAAAGCGATGCGGTTCCTTATAAAAATCGCCGCAAAAGTATAATTTTATTTTCACTTGCAAGTATTATTCCAAAAAAATTCTTCATTATTTTTCAATAGACACTCGTTTCGCGCTACAACAAACAGATAATCAGACAGTCTGTTCATGAAAACAAGAACAGGTTCCTCTACGGTTTCGGTTTCCGCCAGACGATATATATTACGTTCGGCGCGGCGGCATACGGTACGGCAGACGTGAGCAATAGCCGCCGAACGGGAACCTCCCGGCAAAACAAACGAGTTCAGTTTCGGCAACCGGCCATCGACCCGGTCTATCGCCTCTTCTATCTTTTTTATGCTGTCGACGGTAATTTGACTTTCGATTTTATACTCCGTCTTTGACGGGTCGGTAGCCAGATAGGAACCGACAGTGAAAAGCCTGGACTGGACAAATCGTAACAGGTCGCAAGTATCCGGCTCCTCCACTTCGGCAATAAGCAAGCCGATAAAAGAATTAAGCTCGTCAACCGTACCGTAAGCCTCCAGGCGGGGATGCGTCTTCGGCACGCGAAAACCGCCAATCAAGGAAGTCTTTCCCTTATCGCCCCCTCCCGTATATATCTTAGATTTCACCATAACCACTAAATAATTAAGAATTAAGAATTAAGAATTAAGAATTAAAAATTAAAAGCAAACCACTAATCACTAACCACTAACCACTAACCACTAATCACTAATCACTAAATCACTAACCATTAACCATTAATCATTAATCACTAACCACTAATCATTAACCACTAATTATCATAGATTGCTTTGTACCACGAGGAATTTTTGAACGCCGAATTAAGTTCGGGATAAACGTCCTGTATTATATATGTAGTCAGTCCGCTGTGACGTTCGATAAAAAAACCGTCGTATTCATTAAAATCGGGCAAACCGTTATTATCACCCAAAAGGAATCTTTTAGTTGCAACCTTCCACACGACCGTCTTATCCAACTGTTCGTTAAACGTTCTGTAATTCGATTCCGACACTATTTGCTCGACCGTATGTGCAAGGTCAAAATAGCGGGAGTTATTATATCCATTAACGATAAGTTTTTTGGGCCGGTCAAACCGTTGAACATCGCCTGTTTTCAAAGTTGTTTCATTCATATCCGCTCCCTGTAACGCATTTTTTGTCGTTGCGGCAAGATTATCCATTTCTCTCATATTGATAAGGCCCATTGTCACGGAACAAAAAGCCGAATTTTCATTATATTGTGACACTATACAATCATAATATGATTGTCCGAAAATTTCAAGCGTGGCATTTACCGGCCGTTTCGTATCAAAAAGGCTCATTATCCTATCCGCATATATATAAGAAAACCCGGGAGATACAATTTCGGCAGACGAGCCAAGCACATATTCAGCCTTGTTGCGTAATTCGTACATCGACATGGCGTCCGTCATCAGGCACGCTTCCAAAATAATAAAGTCAAACTGCTTATCCGGAATAGCAGATGCAAATTCATCGTATTCCATCTCATTTTTTACGCCGTCGCCATCATCAATAACCAGCGAACGCGGGCGGTTCAGCGTTCCTTTAGGAAGCCAGCCGCTTGCGTGCGAAAAGAAAATCATGCCGTAACTGTCGGCCGGATAGTCCTGTTTCATTTCATTTATTACACGCCTCAACACGTCAGCGTCTGCGGAATTATCTTCCCTTTCGGAATACAATGTATCAAGCCCATAATACCCATCGGCATCTTTTATTTCGTTTATACGCAGCAGGGAAGCGCCTTTATTACTCTGGTCCACATAGATTATCATCTCTCCCCTGCCGGGTTCCCAGCCCGCACGGATTTGGTTTATCTTTTGATATGTTTCGCTTACCAGATTATTATCGCCGCCTATATAAAACAGTATATTTCTTTTCAGTTCATTCCCCGGCTCCACCACATCATTATTACAACCGGGAAACAGGGACATAACCGTTATTCCGGAAAATAACATAAACACTTTGAAAATATATCCACTATAATGCATTCTATCCATTTCCATACATATTTTTTAGCGGAAAGTGAGGGATTCGAACCCCCGGTACAGTTACCCGTACACCGCATTTCGAGTGCGGCCCGATCGACCACTCCGGCAACTTTCCTTTCTTTTACATATCCAAATCC
>JAIRYY010000139.1 GCA_031267485.1 Tannerella sp. | reverse complement strand
ATATTTAGCTGATAATAAGGGTTATACAAGCGATATTGGCGTCAGTTCGCGGAATGTTGACGTTAGGACTTTTAACATTGCCGCGGTATGTCATGTACCGGCGCGGGTTTTTCGTGCGCGATTTTTAGCGTGCGTGATGATTTGTCTTTTTTTCCGAACCGGCATTTACGCTGCCGCAATTGAACCGGCGGAAGATGTGACTGTCCGGTTTGAAAAGCCGGCTTCCGAATGGCTGGGAGCCTTTCCGCTCGGAAACGGACGGATTGGCGCCATGGTGTTCGGCGGGGTAGCGGAAGAGCGGATTATCTTGAATGAATCGTCGCTGTATTCGCGGGAATTTTCCATTTACGACACCTTACCGGACATGACCCGGCATATCGACATGCTGGCGAGAATGATTAAAAACGGAGATTATGCCGATGCCGACGAATATGCAACCAGGCATGTCACGGGGCCGGCAGTCCCCTGTTACCAGCCTTTGGGCGATATCCTCGTTCAATTTTCCGGACAGGACGAATATTCGGATTATGTGCGTGAATTGGATTTGTCGAACGCCGTGGCCAAAGTTGCCTATCATTCTCACGGAACGGATTACACGCGCGAAGTATTCGTGTCGCATCCTGACAATATTCTAATTATAAGATTTAAATCATCACGTAAAAAGCAGTTGAATTTCAATATGCGGGTCAATTCCCCGCACCCGAATACGACGCAGATAAGCAGGGATAAAGAACTGATATTCGACGGCCGGCTTCCGGCGATTGCCTTACGCCGTACATTAAAGTGGGTGGAAGAATGGGAACAGCAGTGGAAATACCCCGAAATATGGGACGGGGAAGGCAAAAGAAAAGCCGACAGTACGATTCATATCGCAGGCGGCTGCCCGGTGGTCTACAACGAAAAGGGAATGAAATTCGGGGCAAGAATCCGGGTTCTCCGTTGCGACGGCAGGGTGTGGGGCGACGAAGACAAACTATGGGTGAAAGACGCGCAGGATGTGACAATCGCCGTAGCGATAGCTTCGAGTTTTAATGGATTTGACAAAGACCCCGTTACGGAGGGGGCGGACGTGGCGTCGCTCAACCGGACCACGATTTCAAGCGTGAAAAACAAGTCGTACGGCCAGCTTCTGAACGCTCATGTACGCGATTTTCGAAACCTGTTCAACCGCGTTTCGCTGCAGATTCCCGACTTGCAGGGAAAGAGAAACCTCACGACCGAACAGCGGAAGACCGGTTATTCGCTTTCGTCCGACCCGTCTTTTGCCGCCCTGCAGTTCCAGTTCGGACGCTATCTGCTGATTTCCAGTTCGAGGCCGGGCGGACAGCCGGCCAACCTGCAGGGGCTTTGGAATGTCGATATCATTCCGCCATGGGCAAGCGCCTATACCGTCAACATCAATATGCAGATGAACTATTGGGCTGCCGAATCCGCGAACCTGAGCGAATGTCACGAGCCGCTTTTCCGTTTCCTGGAAGATGTTTCGGTAACCGGAAGCCGGGTCGCGCGGTCGATGTATGGACTTCCGGGCTGGGTGTTGCATCACAACAGTTCGTTATGGCGCGGGGCGCATCCGGTCGACTGGTATGGATTTATTTCTTTCTGGCCTATGGGAGGCGGTTGGCTTTGCCAGCATTTGTGGAAACATTATCTGTATGCGAATGATATTCAATTTTTGAGAGAAACGGCATATCCGCTGATGAAAGGCGCCGCGCTGTTTTACAATAGCTGGTTGACTGACGACGGAAATGGGTATTCCGTTACGCCGGTAAGTAATTCTCCTGAAAATCAATTTATTTATATCGACGGATACGGGCGGCGGAAATCTGCGGGAATGGCGATGGCATGCGCTTTGGATATGGCGATTATCAGGGAGTTGTTTCAAAACACGATAGAAGCGCAAAGAATCCTTCGGACGGACAGCGATTTCTCCGTCGCGCTTACGGAAAAACTGGCGAAACTCTACCCTTACCAAATCGGCGAAAGAGGACAATTCCTTGAGTATTACAGGGAATTTATCGAATCGCCTCCGCGCCATAACACGTCGCCCTATTATCCGCTGTATCCGGGCGACCAGTTTACGCTTGAAAAAAATCCCGAACTCACGCAGGCTCTTAAAACATTGATTCTGAACCGTACGGAGTCAAGACGGGGTGGGGGAGGATGGGTCGGCGCATGGTACGCAGCCCTGTTTGCCCGTTTGGGCGAAGGCGAAAGAACGATACCTTATATCGAAGGACTGCTCAGGGGAACGCACCTCAACATGCTCGGCGGAAACGGTAACGTTTTCCAGATAGACGCCAACCTCGGATACACGGCTGCCGTCGCGGAAATGCTTTTGCAAAGTCATTCGGGCGTAATCAAACTTTTGCCCGCCCTGCCGGGCGTATGGCCTTCGGGGACGGTACGGGGGCTGTGCGCCGAAGGGAATTTCGAGATAAGCATGACTTGGGAAGACGGCAAATTAATCAGCGCGGACATTAAAAGTAATACGGCCAACCGCGCCGGAATCAAATACGGCGGGCGAACGGTCGAACTGCAAATGAAACCGGGCGAAATTGTCCGGTTAAACGCGGAACTTGAGATCATAAAATGAATGTTGAACGTAAAAATTTAAAGACTATGAAAAGGAGCGCTTTTCGATTGGACAGTTCATGACGGACTGCAGGGCTGAGCCGGTGTATATGCCGGCGATAAGAAGCCGGAGATAAAAAATGGAGTTATAAGTATTTCTATTACACAAATTTTATAAATAGTTGAATTTATGAACGTAAATCTAAGAAAAGAAAATGGATTTATCCGAATGTACAGCATTTGGATGATGTGTTGCTTCCTGACGGTTTTCCAGGGCTTTGCCCAGACGAAGACCGTGACGGGAACAGTGACCGACGGGCAGACCGGCGAAGAAATCGTCGGAGCAAGCATATCAATCGTCGGGAGTACGAAGGGAACGGTGACGGACATTAACGGACGCTTTTCGCTGCCGGATGTGACGGCGAACGCCGTGCTGACAGTTTCCTACATCGGATATGTGCAGCAGCGC
>JAIRYY010000306.1 GCA_031267485.1 Tannerella sp. | reverse complement strand
ATATGGGGAAGACATCCGCAAAATTTCAGAGCTGGTGGGACGAAAAGGCGCGTATCTATCAGTGGGAAATCATTGACGGATACAAATGGGAGATTGATTTTAACGATTGCACGATCTATTTATCCGGCGTACAGGACTGAAACCCGGCAGACTGTTCACAACACATCCAGCATATCCTTAATCTTCCTGTAAAAACGCAGCGAGACGTTTTGTTCCGTTTCGGGACGGTGAGAGAAACAGCATTTCAGGGTCTTGTTTTCGATGGAAGCAAGATGCATAAGGTTAACAATACAGTTCTGGCTAATTTGCACGAAGTTTGGGCTGATCGTCATGATTTCCTTGGCAGTGACGGTTGTCCGCAGCAGATTCCTGGGTTTGTTGCGGTCGGTAAACACTACCTGCCAGTTGCGTGTACCTTTCGCGTACTCAAACAGCAAGATGTCGTTATGCTTCAGGATGTCCAGGCTTGAGACAGTCTGGAGGGCAAAGCGGTTTTCCCGGATGACCTTCTCCAGCAGTTGTTCTACTGTAGCCTTGCTTCCTTTCGCCCTGATTCGCTTCACGGCTTCGGAAAGTTCTTCGGGAAGATAGGGCTTAAGCAGGTAATAGTCGAAATCGGAGACAAACATAGCCTCGCGGAAATACTTGTCGTGCGCGGTGAAAAATATAATCCGCATGTCGGGCCTTATTTCCTGCCTTATTTCCCGTAGCAGGTCAATGCCCGACAAACCGGGCATCTCGATGTCAAGAAAGAGCAGGTCGGGTTGTGCGTCAATGATTATCTGCCTGGCCTCTTCGGAGGATGTGGCCGTGCCGATCACACGGATGTCGGGAAAGGATTCCAGGTCTTTTATTAACTTCCGGATGGAGGCACACTCGTCATCCACGATTACGGTTTTAATTATTTTATTCATGTGTATATTATTTAATTTTTAACGCTAAGGTAACATGGAACTCACAGCATGTTTATTCTCTTTGGCGTAAGCCGGTTTGCATGTTCGTTTCATAGATCAAAATGAAATGTTAAAGGAATAATCAATATAACGCGCGTCCCCTTGCGGACAGCTTCCGGATGAATGTTTTCCATATCAAAGAAGATATGGTTGCTATTGCCGGAATTGAGCAGTTCGATTGTGTGGCGCAGCATCTTCAGTCCCGATCCGGTACCCCGTTCCGGGTCGGCCGGCCGTCCGGGATTGTAGCCCGCGCCGTTGTCTTCAATATATATGTGGAGCATGCCGTTTTCCGTGTAGATGCGTATGAGGAGGCGTGCATCGGCATCATTGGGAAAGAAAGCATATTTCAGGGCATTTTCCACCGGGATTTGTATCGACATGGAGGGCAATAGCGTTTGCATGGATGTTCCCGTGCCGATATCCCAGGTTGTCCGGATTTGCCCCGGGTTTCTCAACTCCTGGTATTGCAGCCAGTTTTTCACCAGTCCTATCTCCTCCGACAGCGTTACGGCAATGTGTTCCGAGGCGCGCAGGTTGTCGCGCAACATTTGTATCACTATGCGGAAGGGCGTTTCCAGTTCGCGGTATTTCCGCAGGTCGGGCATGACGAGATTGAGCGCGTTGAACATGAAATGCGGCGAAATGCGATTCCGTATGACATTCATCCGCAGGCCGACAATAAGCGTGCGTTGCCTCAATTGAAGCAGTTCGCTGGCTTTCTTCCGGTAAATATAAATCCCGATGACTGCCGACAGGATGGCGAGGAAAACCACAAGCGTCCACAGAGAAGCGTTCCGCCATTGCAGTGCGCGGTTTTCCGACGAGGCAATCTGGATGTCCTTCTTCAGCAGGGTTGTATCCTGGCTGTACCTGAAATCTATTTCGGCAATATTGTTTTGCACCTTGATGTTTCGCAACGAATCGTCGTAAGCCTCAGCCTGTGAACGATAGAACCATGCGTTTCTGAAGTCCTGTTTCCGGAGATACAGTTCCTGCATCCGCCTGTTGTGGAAATAGATGTACTGGGGATTAATCAGGGTGGTATCGTATGGCTGCAGCAGGAGCGCTTCCGCTTCCGGCAAATTGCTTTCCAGCAGCGCGAGCGAAGCATACAGCCCGTTTACGTAAAACCTGAACGGGGCATGCGTCGAAACCACTGCGTCCAGAAGCGCTTTCCCGCTGTCCAGATAGAAGCGTGCGGAATCGGACTGTCCGCTCAGGATGTACACTTCCCCCATGTTTATACGCGCTATACCCTGTGATAAAGGCTGTGAAAGCATCCCGGCCAAACTGTCGGCGTCGCGGAAACATGCAAGCGCCTTGCCGTATTCCTTCTCCATATAATAAAAATTCCCGCGTGAATTGGCAAACAGGAACTGCTCCGGAAGGGATATTTCACCAATGAAAGCCGCCGCCTGCTCATAATACGAATCGGCAAAGGCGAAATTGTCCAATTCCTGATAAAGCCTCGCCATCCCCGAAAAAATCGGATACCGGTAAATGTCCCCTGCACCAAGCGAATCGGCGACAAACAGCGCCCGCCTGAAATAGAATCCCGACATGGGATAGTTGCCTTTCTGCATGTAGCAGTCTGCCAAATTGATACAGTTGTCTATCGAAAGGAAGAAATGGTATGCCCGTTCATAATAGACCAGCGCCGAATCCAGCAATCCTTCCTGCTGAAAGAGAACGCCCGTCTGATTCAATCCGCTTGCCTCTACCTGCGCGGGCGGCGTCCTGCCTCCGGCTTCCTCGCGGCTGCAAAAATCCAAAACCTGTCGGCACGATACCCGCATACTTTCAAAATCATTCAAGTTGTGGTAACACGCAGAGATATACGTTTGCAGCAAATAAAAGCCTGCAGAATCTTCCGCATGCGCCTGCGCTTCCGAAAAGGCTTTTATCGCCGCCTGCGGATTCCGGAAAATGCTGTCCCTGTAATGTTCGTACAAACGGGCAACCTCGCCTCCTCCATCATCCGGAGGTGTCGGCTTCGGTAAATGCGAACACGCCGTTGCTGCAAGCATACAGACTGTTAACAAAAAAGTAATGCGCCACATACGAAAAAATAACTTTCTCATTTTCCGTTATGAATATATCTTTGAGGCTCAAAAAAAAACGGCGTGCCTTTCCCGCTGCTTAACACCTTAACAAACTCGGCTGTAAATCCATTGCAGACTTTACGCGGGGGTGCACACCGCTATGAAGCAGTCTTTCAATGGACAATAAAAAAATCCGCCAAAGTTATTGGCAGAACAATCCACCGCGTTTGTAATTATGTCAAGCGGCGCAAAGATATATCATTTTATGAAAATATCAAACATATTTGTTTTTTTTTAGGGCAACCGTATCAAAAATTAATGATTTTAAGGCTTTCCACTTCAGTATCATCATAATCTCATTTGACATCTCATTAACTATGCGCAGGCGACGACCTGGATTGCTTCGTGCCTCGCAACGACGGGGCGGATGTTGCGCCGACAAGTGATGGGGACAGGCAATGAACAAATTTACCCGCACGATTCGTTATAGAGTCGGGATTTTCGATAAAAATTGGTTACGCATGATGATAATAAAAACAAATGTCATACTTTTGCAAAAATATTCCAGCGAACAGGGAATTTTCGATAAAATTGATTAAGCATGATGATAATAAAAACAATTCCGTATTATTTTTTAATCGCCGCGCTATCTTCCGGATGCAACACGGCAGACAAAGACAAACGCGTGGAAAGTTTTCCTAATCCGGTCGTTGTAGACCTTGCAAAGGCAAAAGAAACGGACTCGCAAATCATGCTGTCGCAATTTGCGGAATCAATTTCATATATCCGCCTTTCGGATGAGCCTTTGATAGGCGACGTAAGCATGTCGCAGGTCAGAATCAATGAAGATACCATATATGTCGACTGGGAAAATATCTACAAATATACGCCGGAAGGTGTATTTGTAAAGACACTTTTCACAGAAGGGGCGGGTCCCGGTGAAGCGAAAAAATATAGCTTTACAATGTCGGCCTTTAATGAAAAGGAACGTTATGTGACATTCCACAGCATAAACAAGTTATCGTATTCAAACTATTCTTTTGATGGAAATTATCTCGGTGATACGGACGATTATATGGCCGACAGCATAACCATAAAACATGTAAAAACTTATTATAAGGACTATCAGATATTTGAGTATGTAAACAACCATGTCGACAATAACGGTAAGATAAACATGTTCGGGCCGCACTTGTTTTATGCACGGAATGTTCATGACGGTTCCATACTGCATCCCTATCCCAATCCGGCATGCGATGAAAAGGCGACCTACAAAGGGCGTATCGTAATCGGACAGGGTGATTTGCAATACATACATATAGACAGTCTTCTGTGGTTCAAATTTCTGGCGCTCGACACGCTGTACAGTACTTCCGATTTAAAGACGATTTGTCCGAAATATATATTTAATACAAACGGTACATTTATGGATATGATTACTTATACTCATGCAAAGGTAATGGATGTTCACGCGGCAGAAGTGAAAAACAAAAAATTTGTTGATGCGGTATTGCCTTTGCCCGACGGAGGCCTTATGTACACAATAAACGGGAAATTGGGTATTGCCGATAATACGGGAAAAACTTCCGGTTATACCGAAAAGCCTGTTGTGAACGACATTGACGATTATCTGAAAACCATTGATATAAAATCATATCTTACCAACAGAACTTTTTGCGTATATAAAAAACATTTATACATACTTGTTGACGCATACAGGTTTTTTGAAGAAGACTGCAAGCCTCCGTTCGACAATCTTACGGAAGACAGTAGTCCCGTTGTTGTGAAAATAAGATTAATTTGAATATCGAAATAGTTGCGTAAAAATATTTTTCGGATTACATTTGCACATTAATTTTAAAAAAAAGAATAACATGACAACACGTAGAGACTTTATCCGGCAGGCCGCAGTACTCGGCGCCGGACTTTCAGTGAATCCATTTTTTATCAAGGCGGGCGGACAGTCCGTCGGTGCGAACGACAGGATACGCGTCGGGCTTATCGGGTGTAACGGGATGGGCTTTTCCGACCTGACGGCTTTCCTGCGCAATCCCGAAGTGGAATGTATTGCCATCGCCGACATCGACGAGGGCGTGCTGAACGAAAAGGCCGCCAAGACTGCGGAACTGCAGAAAGGGAAAAAGGTCGGACACCTGTATAAGGACTGGCGACAGGTGATTGACAACAAGGACGTCGACCTCGTAATCGTGGGGACGCCCGACCACTGGCACTGCCTCCAGCTGGTGGCGGCCTGCGAGGCGGGAAAGGATGTATATTGCGAGAAACCGCTGGGCAACAGCATCGAGGAGTGCAATGTGATGATTCGCGCGGCGGAGAAATACAACCGCGTCGTGCAGGTCGGACAGTGGCAGCGCAGTGACCCGCACTGGCAGGACGCGATGGCGTTCGTCCACAGCGGTAAACTGGGTAAGATTCGCACCGTGCGCGTCTTCTCGTACCAGGGCTGGTGTCCGTCCATACCCGTAAAACCGGATGAATCCGTCCCGGCGGGCGTCGACTACGACATGTGGCTGGGGCCTGCCCCCAAACGCCCGTTCAACCGCAACCGCTTCCATTTCACTTTCCGGTGGTTCTGGGACTATGCCGGCGGCCTGATGACCGACTGGGGCGTGCATCTGCTCGACTACGCGCTGTATGGCATGAATGTGACCGCGCCCAAATCCATCATGGCGTCGGGCGGCAAGTTCGGCTACCCCGACGACGCCTGCGAGACGCCCGATCTGCTGCAGACGATTTACACGTTCGACGACTTCACCGTTATGTGGGACCACGCTATCGGGATTGACGACGGGGCATACGGACGCAATCATGGCCTGGGCTTCGTCGGCGAGAACGGCACGCTGGTGATTGACCGCGGCGGCTGGGAAGTGATTCCCGAAAAAGTGAACGGCATCGCGCGCATGGAGGCTGTCGCCCTGACCAAAAACTACGGGGAGGGCGGACTTAACCTGCACGTGAAGAATCACCTGGAATGTATCAAGACGCGCAACCGGAACTGCCGGGCAAGTATCGAAATCGGAGCGCACATCGCCAAATTCTCGCAGTTAGGCAACATCGCCTTCCGCACGGGAAAGAAACTGGCATGGGACGGAACATCGTTCCACGACAGCGAGGCCGACCGCTATCTGACAAAAGAATACCGCTCGCCGTGGACATTCCCGAAAATATAGCAAAGAGGCTGTCTCAAAAGCCATATTCCGTCATTGCGAACGAAGTGAAGCTATCCATAAATATCTGACAGTACATGGATTGCTTCGTCGTTCCTCCTCGCAATGACGGGGAATCGAGGCTTTTGAGACAGCGCCCTCCTGTGATGTGATTATAGCGCCGCGGAAAGCAGGATTCAGCTGTTTTCCGGGCGGAGCTTGCGGACTACTGCGCCGGTGCGCCACATCTCGCTGTCGCGCAGGGCGGCGAGTTCCCTGTTCAGTTTTTCGCGATAGTCCGGGCGGGAATTTGAATCGATGGAACGCTGCGCTTCGTTTCCGCAGGCCACTTCGCGGTAAAGCTTTTCGAAGACGGGGCGGGTTGCGTCGTGGAAAGGCGTCATCCAGTCCAGTGCGCCGCGCTGCGCCGTCGTCGAGCAGTTGGCATACATCCAGTCCATGCCGTTCTCCGCAAACAGGGGCATGAGCGATTGCGTCAGTTCTTCCACGGTCTCGTTGAACGCTTCCGAGGGCGAATGGCCGTTTTCGCGCAGCACTTCGTACTGTGCGAGCAGAAGTCCCTGTATGGCGCCCATCAGCGTGCCGCGCTCGCCCGTCAGGTCTGAATAGACTTCTTTCTGAAACGTTGTTTCAAAAAGATAACCCGAACCGACGCCGATGCCCAGCGCGACAACGCGTTCTTTTGCGCGTCCCGTCGCATCCTGCCAGATTGCGTAGGAAGAATTGAGTCCGCGTCCCTGCAGAAACATGCGGCGCAGGGATGTTCCCGAACCTTTCGGGGCTACGAGGATGACGTCCACGCCGGCGGGCGGGACGATGCTTGTGCGCTCTTTATACGTAATGGCAAAGCCGTGCGAAAAATACAGCGCCTTGCCTGCCGTGAGATGTTTTTTGACGGTCGGCCAGAGTTCTATCTGGGCGGCGTCGGAGAGCAGATACTGGACGACGGTAGCGCGCCGGCAGGCCTCTTCGATTTCAAACAGCGTCTCGCCGGGCGTCCAGCCGTCCGACACGGCCTTTTCCCAGGTCTTGCCCTTGCGCTGGCCAACGATGACGTTGAAGCCGTTGTCGCGCAGATTCAGGCTTTGCCCGGGACCTTGCACGCCATAGCCGATTACGGCGATTGTTTCGCCTTTCATTACTTCCCTTGCCTTTTCCAGGGGAAACTCTTCACGGGTAACGACATTCTCGTCTACCCCTCCAAAATTAATTGTTGCCATTTCTGTTAAATTTATATGTGTTAGTAAATCTTATCACTTGACAGTCCAGGTTGCGTTTGCCCGGCAAATCGCCTTACCTTCGTGACATATTGCCATGCTGTACCTGTCCTCCGACGTTTCCTTTTTATGCAACGTCAGCGGCATGCCGTACCGTCCCTCGGACAGGTAGGCTATCTCGAAGCGTTTCACTTCCTTGCGGACGAACATATCCAGGTCGAACAGGTCGAGCAGGCGTTCCATGTATTTGATACTGTTGAAATGTCCGTTTATATCCAAATCGCTGTATTTAACGCTGTACGGAATGCCGTCCGTTTCGTTTTCGACCGGGGCGGTCTTCCCCGGCTTTTCGATGGGACAGGGTCTGTCTGCCGCCACGTAGACGCTCAGCGCTTCGACGTCCAGCGGCGTCGGACGGCGCGTCTGCATGTCTATGGCCGCCCAGATGGAACGCGCATAGCCTGTCGCCTTTCCGGCGGCGTCGGCGAGTTCAAAACAGCGGCTCGTAAAAATCCGCCCGACCTCGTCAATCCAGGTATGGAGCGTAACCGGCTCCGACATCTCCGGGTAGCGGTCTATTTCCATCGCCAGGCGCGAAAGAACCCACGCCGTATGGCGCCCGGTCATGTCGCTAAAGCCGAATCCGCGCAGCGACGCGTGACTGGATGCGGCATGAAGCATATAGTTTCCTATCATGGGAATCGTGACCCTGCCGCGGAAATCGAGCAGGTAAGATTCCGTAACAAACTGAAATTCTCCTATTTTTTCAAGCATCTCCTAATCCCTTTCCTTTATTTTCGCCTCTACCGAAGCCAGCATGTCGCTCAGCCGCTCGACCTTGCTTTTCGTGATTGCGATGCGTCCCGAACGGATGAACTGCAGGACGCCAATCCGTTCGCTCAGTTCGCGAAACAGCGCCTGCGTCTCCTCATAGTGGCCGTTCTTCTCCAGCACCACGCATGTTTCGTTGATGTCGAGCACGCGCGCGTCGTATTTGCGTATCAGGTCTTCCACGCCGCCCATCCGGATGAACAGGTCGGTACTCAGCTTGTAGAGCGCGATTTCCTGATGAACGAGGTCTTCGTCCGTGTTGTAGTAGGCTTTCAGTATATCCACGCGCTTGTCAATCTGCTTGACGAGTTTGACGATTGTCGTTTCGTCGGCAAATGTGGTAATCGTGAATTTATGAACGCCGGCAATCGCCGAGGGAGATACGGAAAGCGTCTCTATGTTCAGCTGCCGGCGGGTGAATATAATGGTAATCTGATTAAGCAGGCCTACCGTGTTCTCCGAAAAAACAATAACGGTAAAAAGCTTTTTATTTTCCATATCCATATACTTTTATCAATAAATCATTTCCGTAATACATCCTCCCGCGGGCACCATCGGATAGACTTTGCCGCTGTTCTCGACGTGAGCCACCAGGAGGAAAGCGCCCCTGCAGGCAAGCATCTCCCTTATCGCGCCGTCCAGTTCGCCGCGTTCGGAGACTTCGCGCGCGCCTATCCCGAAAGCTTTTGCGATGGCGATGAAATCCGGG
>JAIRYY010000125.1 GCA_031267485.1 Tannerella sp. | reverse complement strand
CCCGTTGTAACATCAGCATTTACCATTATTGAACCTTTCTTATATACTCAAAAAATTAATCATATAATTTTTTGAATGCAAAATTACTAAACTTTCATATACTAAACAAATTTTTCCTGTTATTTTTTTCTTTTTTCTGCGTTTTGTTTACTTTTGGTTGTTTTTTCATTGCTAATCAATGCGATTTTTTTTTCATTTAACTGTCTGATTTTATCAATCAATTCATTAAAAGACAATCATTTTCCGTAAATCATTGCGCGTTGCATTGTTTTGTAATCGGCTTTCCTCTGTTCAATAACGCTATCGGGCGGCAGAATTTTAACAGTTTGCGGTGCAAGTGTGGAATAATCAAAGCCGTTCAATTCTATAAAAATACAACGGTGTTCCATTATAGAATTGTATAAATTTTGGCATTGCTAACTTCATATAGATATTGAATATTATTTGCGAAATGACTAATTGATAATCAATATGATATTAATATAAATCTATACATGATCAGCAATGCCAAAATTCAAATTAAAAACATTAGTCTGCGGCGTGTTTTTTGACAAACTGCAGTATCAGTTCTCCGGCCGGGCGGACGACGCTGCCGTGGTCGAAGCCTTGCAGTTCGTACAGTTCAACGTCATTGCCCAGCGATTTCATGATGGCTTTCAGGTGGAGGTTTTCTTCAAATCTGGCCAGCAGTTCCATGTCACGGTCGCCCGTAATCAGGAGGGTCGGCGGTAAATCCTTTCTCACGCAATTTATTGGAGCATATTCGTCGATGACGGGGATGTCTATCGGCAATCCCCGTTCCTTACGGATGGTGTAGTGGGTGTTTGTCTGGCCGCTTACGGGTATCAGTCCCCGGATTTGACCGGCGTCGACGCCATGTGCCGCCATGTATTTCCCGTTCAGTCCTATCATGAGTGCGAGGTATCCGCCGGCCGAATGTCCGGATATGAAAATCTTTTTCGTATCGCCGCCGTATTTTTCCACATTTTTGAAAACCCAGGCGGTTGCTTCGGCCGCATCTTCGATGTATGCGGGGTTTGTCGCATCGGGACTCAGGCGATAGTTTACAGCCACGACGGCAATGCCCTTATTTTTCAATTCCGCGGGAATGTGTTTGCTCCCGTTTTCCAGGCCTCCTCCGTGAAACCACACAACCGTCGGGAAGCCTTTTGCCTCCGAGGGATAATAGATATCCAGTTTACACCGGCTCTGCCGGTACTCGTCTGTCTCGGTCGCTCGGATGTACGAAATATCTTCCCCGAAAGCATAAGCTGTCGGGGAAGTATTTTGTGCGGTTGCAGATAATATGCAACACAGGAGTAATGCAAGATTTGTTATCCGCCTCATCATTTTTTCCAGATTTTTTCGATTTCCTCCAGGGATTTTCCCTTTGTTTCGGGCACCATTTTCCACACGAACAGGGCGGAAATAATCGCCATCACGCCGTAAAATCCATACGTGAACGCACTGCTGAACTCCATCATTCCGGGATAGGTCGACGATATCAGGTAATTTGCCGCCCACTGCGCCGCCACGGCAATGGCAACCGCCTGCCCGCGAATCTTGTTCGGGAACAGTTCGGATATGTATACCCAGCAGATAGGGCCCCACGACATCATGAACGATGCGGTAAAGAGGATGATAAAGATAAGCGTCAAGATACTGATGATATTGAAATATGACAGGACGGCAATGGCAATCATGCCGGCGGCCATACCGATTGAACCGGTGATAAGCAGCGGCTTGCGCCCCCATTTATCGACCGTCACAATGGCCAGTACCGTAAATATGACATTCACAAGTCCCATCACAATCGTCTGCAGCATGGAGGCGTCGCGGTCAACGCCCATGCTTTCAAAAATACGCGGCGCGTAATAGAGTGCGACATTAATCCCTACGAATTGCTGAAAGACGGAAAGCAGGATACCTATAACAATAATCTTTTTACCATACGAGAAAATTTTCGCTTTCGTCGTTTCAGCAATCGTAGAAGTAATCTCCTGCAGAATATTTTTTGCCTGCTCTTTCGTTGTGTTTATTTTTTCCAGAACGCTCAGCGCCCGCTGTTCGTCGCGCGCCAGCGCCAGGTAACGCGGCGATTCGGGAACAAAGAACAGCAGAGCAAAGAACACTCCTGCCGGGATAGCCTCGGATGCAAACATGTAACGCCATCCGACATCATTAATCCATTCGAGTGTCTGTCCGTCCGCGATACCCCAGTTGACGAAATATACGACAAGCATGCCGAATATGATGGCAAACTGGTTGAACGAAACAAGACGTCCGCGTATTCCGGCCGGGGCTATTTCGCCGATATATGTCGGGCAGACCGCGGAGGCAAGACCCACTCCTATGCCGCCCCATATACGGTAGAAGTTGAACATGGCAAGCAGGCCTGTCGACGGTTTGCCTTCCTCGAAAAAGAGAAATTCCGGATAGGCGGAGCCTAAAGCGGACGTGAAAAACAGAAAGCCTGCAACCAGCAGCGATGTTTTACGTCCCAGCCTGTTTGACAGAAATCCGGAGATAAGACCGCCGATGATACAGCCTATCAGTGCGCTCGAAACTGTTGCCCCGTGTGCAAACGACCCCATGTGCAGAGGCTCAATCAGATACGCCTGAATCGCTTTTTCCGCTCCCGAAATAACCGCCGTATCGTACCCGAAAAGCAGTCCGCCCAGGGTTGCAACAAGCGTTATCCCGAATACGTATGTGGAATTGTACGTTTTCATTTAAATATACATGTTAACGATGGCTTCATACAATTCCTGTTTCCCGCTTATCTGCGCCGGCTCGCCGCCTTTTTCCTTTGCATAGGCAACGATATCCTCCATCGACAGTTTGCCGTTTTCAAATTCTTTGCCTTTTCCCGCATCGAAAGAAGCATAGCGTCCGCTCAGCATGTCCCGGTATGGAGAATCCTCCAGCATGGCGGCAGCCGATTCGAGGGCGCGTGCAAAAGCGTCCATGCCGGCGATATGAGCGATGAAGATGTCTTCCAGGTCGGTGGAGTTGCGACGGGTTTTGGCGTCAAAATTCGTGCCGCCGCCCTGCAGGCCGCCGTTTTTCAGGATGACGAGCATGGCCTGTGTCAGCTCGTTCACGTCAATCGGGAACTGGTCCGTATCCCATCCGTTCTGGTAATCTCCCCGGTTGGCATCAATGGAACCGAGCAGTCCGGCGTCGGCCGCGCACTGCAGTTCGTGCTCGAACGTATGGCCGGCAAGCGTCGCATGGTTCACTTCAATATTCAGTTTGAAATCCCCGTCCAGACCGTTTGCGCGCAGGAATCCGATGACCGTTTCCGCATCCGCGTCATATTGGTGCTTCGTCGGCTCCATCGGTTTCGGTTCAATCAGGAACGTACCGTTGAAACCTTTCGCGCGGGCATAGTCGCGCGCCGTTTTCAACATCGTGGCAAGATGTTCCTTTTCGCGTTTCATATCGGTGTTAAGCAGCGATGAATAGCCTTCGCGGCCTCCCCAGAACACATAGTTTTCGCCGCCCAGCTCGATGGTCGCATCAATTGCGTTCTTAATCTGTACGGCTGCGCGTGCAACGACATCGAAATCGGGATTCGTCGCCGCCCCGTTCATATAACGCTTGTGTCCAAACACATTTGCCGTGCCCCACAACAGTTTGATGCCCGTCTCTTTCTGTTTCTGCTTCGCATATGCAACAATCGCTTTCAGGTTCGCTTCATATTCCCCGATGGAAGCGCCTTCGGAAATCAAATCGATATCATGAAAACAGTAATATTCGATACCAATTTTCTGCATAAACTCAAAGCCCGCATCCAGACGCTGTTTGGCTATTTCCAAAGCGTCGCCGCCCGCCGTCCACGGGAATGTTTTGGTGCCGCCGCCAAACGGGTCGCCGCCTTCCGCGCAGAGCGTGTGCCACCAGGCCATCGAAAACCTGAACCATTCCTTCATCTTTTTCCCGTAAACCACTTTTTCGGGGTCATAATAACGGAATGCCAGCGGATTTTTACTCTCTTTTCCTTCAAATTTAATTTTTCCCACCGTGGGGAAATACGTTTTTGTTTCCATAATCATTTGTTTTTAATCAGTTAATATATAAGTTATTGTATCTTTCCATAATCTCTCTTATTCCATTTCCGACGGCAAGGCAAGCAGCTGATATTGAATAGTTTTGGCAATACGGGAATGACCGTCGGCATTGGGATGCAGGCGGTCGGTTTCGCCATTGCTGATATACCGTACCTGCGAATCGATATTCGGATAAAGTCCGCTTGACGAGTACAAATCAATGACGGGAACAGCCCAGACGTTCCCCGCCTGTTTCAGGATGTCAATGTAAGCGTCCAGGTAAAGTCCCTGTCCGTTGGCAAACTGTTCGTCGGGTTGCACGTTCCGGTCGCCGAATTTGGCGTAACCGCGGTGTATCGGCGTTAAAATGACAATCTGTTTTGCAGGGAAATGTTCTTTGAGGTAAGATAAAACCCGGTTGATTCTTCCGCAGAAAGTGCTGTCGGCCATCACGGGAGTACGGTGTTTCCGCATGACGGTTTGGCCGTTGTGATTGGTTTCTTGGACTGT
>JAIRYY010000298.1 GCA_031267485.1 Tannerella sp. | reverse complement strand
GTCCTTTTCGTTTTTGTTCATCCCATGGAATCCCCGCCCGTCCTGCCGTCATTTTTCGCCCCGTCATTGCGGGCGGAGCGAAGCAATCCATGCACAGGCCGCGTAGCCCGGACGGTCATCAGGCGGCCGCCTGTTCCTGGATTGCTTCGTTCCTCGCAATGACGGAGAAAATACAATGCACAAAATATATCCCTCGTGAAGTATAACTTGTTTTACTCTTGGCTATCGGGAAACATAAACCGGCTATCGGGAAACATAAACTAGCTATCGGGAAACATAAACTAGCCGTCGGGAAACATAAACTAGCTATCGGGAAACATAAACTGGCCGTCGGGAAACATAAACTGGCTATCGGGAAATATAAACTGGCCGTCGGGAAATATAAACTGGCTATCGGGAAACATAAACTAGCTATCGGAAAATATAAACTGGCCGTCGGGAAACACAAACCGGCCGTCGGAAAACGGGAAACAGATGAAAAATATCATACAACATCAAGGCTTTATCCGGTATCTGACCGAAGAGGGGAAGATTGTAAGATAAAAATTTTATTTTATACTTCACGCGGGGTGTCTTTGCAAGCAGCGTCCCCCGCCCTGTCATTGCGAAAGCAGTGAAGCAATCCATGCACAGGTGGCGAACCGGATTGCTTCACTGCGTTCGCCATGACGGGACAGGCTTATTCGCTCGCCTGTCCTTTATTTCCAAAAAGAAATAGCGCCTCGGAAAAAGGATGAACCATTTTGGGATAAATTTGGAGATATGCCATATTATGCATAATTTTACGCCGTATAATTTTAACAGGGATAGTCCGGGTGATTATACGATATTGATTCTCAGTAAAAAAAATAAAT
The DNA here is from genome assembly GCA_031267485.1 of Tannerella sp. Taxonomy (GTDB): domain Bacteria; phylum Bacteroidota; class Bacteroidia; order Bacteroidales; family Tannerellaceae; genus Tannerella. The sequence goes on along the minus strand of JAIRYY010000298.1, from coordinate 3,810 downwards.
GAATCCTTTAACAATCATAGAAAAATATTACGATACGCGTTCGGAGGCGTACCGCATACTTTTGAGGCACAGCCGAAGCGTGGCGGACAAGGCGCTGTCTTTGGCGGAAGCGCGGCCGGAAAGGGGGTGGGACTTGACGTTCATCGAGGAGGCGGCCATGCTTCACGACATCGGCATGATTTTCTGCCATGCGCCCGATATTGACTGTCACGGAACGCACGAATACATCTGCCATGGCTACCTCGGCGCCGACCTGCTGCGGAAGGAGGGCTATCCGCGTCATGCGCTCGTCTGCGAACGGCATACGGGGACGGGTATCACGCTCCGGATGATTGACGAGAACAGCCTGCCGCTGCCACGCAGGGATTTCGTGCCGCTCTCGGACGAAGAGCGGCTGATATGCTTTGCCGACAAGTTTTTCAGCAAGACAAAACTTGACCGGGAAAAGAATATCGGGAAAATACGGGAATCGCTGGGCAGGTATGGGGAAGATACGGTGGCGCGCTTTGACGAATGGCGTAAACTCTTTTTAGGATAATAATTAACGTTAACTCGTTTATTTATTATACTTTTGCGGCCAAAACGCTGGCAAAATAAATGTTTTGAAACGGATTTCACTACTGATACTGCTACTTCTCGGCGCCGGATGCAAGGTGATACAGCAACCTGCCGGCCGTGCCGATTTGCAACCCGAATCACCGGAGGCGGTGAGCCGGGAAGGCGTTCCGCACACTCCGGCCGACAGCCTTGCCGTTGCCGCGCCGGAAGCGGCGGCCTTTTCGCCTGACCGGGCGGATGTGGCGGACAGTCTTGCGGCGGACGGCCTCGCTGCCGGGGTGCGGGATACGGCAACCGTTCCCGTCGACAGCCTGGCGGGCGCGCTAAACGGAGCGCTGCTGATGCCGGCCGACAGCCTGCCCGCGGATTCCGTGCCGAAGAAGAAAGGCATGCTCGAAGCGACCGTGGACTACGAGGCGCAGGATTCCATCGTCATGCTTGCCGGAAACATCGCCTTCCTCTACGGTGATGCCGACGTGAAATACCAGAACATCGGACTTAAAGCCGAATACATACGGATGAAAGTGGACAGCAGCCTCGTTCATGCCACATACAGCGTCGATTCGCTGGGAGAGGAGTTCGGATTCCCCGTATTTACCGAGGGCGAACAGGAAATTGAGGCGCGGGAGATGGACTATAATTTCAAAACGGGAAAAGCGTTTGCCACACATCTCGTCACCCAGCAGGGCGAAGGCTTCGTCATCTCCAGCGAGGCGAAGAAGATGGACGGCAACGTGATGTACATGCGGAACGGCAAGTATACGACGTGCGACGACGAACATCCTCACTTTTATATCAACCTGACAAAGGGGAAAGTCCGCACGGGCAAGGACATCGTGACCGGCCCGGCCTATCTCGTCGTGGCAGACGTGCCCCTTTTCCCGCTGGTGCTGCCTTTCGCCTTTTTCCCTTTCACCGACACGTATTCGTCGGGAATCATCATGCCGACCTACGGCGACGAGATGACACGCGGGTTTTATCTGCGGGACGGGGGATACTATTTCGCGCTGAGCGACTATTTCGACTTTGCGCTCATCGGCGAAATCTATACGAAAGGTTCGTGGGGGCTGTCCGGACAGTCTTCCTACAGGAAACGCTACAAATATTCGGGGAAATTCGACCTGGCGTACAACGTGACCATTACCGGAGACAAGGGGATGGACGACTACAGCAAGGCGAGCGCGTTCAAGGTCAGGTGGTCGCACTCGCAGGACCCGAAAGCGAATCCGTACCGCACCTTTTCCTCCAGCGTCGACTATTCGACGAACAATTTCGACCGGAAAAACCTGTCGTCGATGCACTCGCCCGCTTCGTCGCAGAACAACAAGGGTTCGAGCGTGAGCATCACCCAGCGGTTTCCCAACAAGCCGTTCAGCATCTCGGGCACGATGAACATCAACCAGCGTTCGCAGGACTCGTCGGTGTCGGTCACGCTGCCCGACCTCACGCTGAACCTCAGTCGCATCTATCCGTTCAAGCGCAAAAACGCAATCGGCAAGGAACGCTGGTACGAAAAGATTTCCATGAACTACACCGGCTACCTCAGGAACAACATCAATACGAAAGATAACCTGCTTTTCAAATCCAGCCTCGTGAAGGACTGGAAGAACGGCATGCAGCATACCGTTCCCGTCAGCGCCACCTACACCATCCTGGAGCACATAAACATATCGCCCAGCGTCAACTATTCGGAACGCTGGTACACGAACAGGATAGACCGGGAATACGACATGAATACCGGACGGCTGACGCCCTCCGACACAACCTACGGTTTCTATCGCCTGTATGAATACAGCGCGTCCGTTTCCGCCTCCACCACGCTGTACGGGGAGTTCATACCGATAAAGCCGCTGCAGCGGTTTGTCAACAAGATACGCCACCGCATGGAACCCTCCGTGTCGTTCAGCGCGCGTCCCGACTTCGGCGACCCGAAATACGGCTACTACAACTATTACACGGCCAGGGACGAGACGACGGCGTCCGGACGGCCGAACGTCGTTTCCGGCTACTATTCCCCGTTCGAGGGGCAGCTGTTCGGCGTGCCCGGACGGGGCAAAAGCGGCAGCGTCTCCTTCGCCCTGAACAACAACATCGAAGCCAAGATACCGGACGAAAACGAGGAGTCGGGATTGAGGAAAATAAGCCTGGTAGACAATTTCTCCACCAACATAAGCTACAACCTGGCAGCCGACTCGATCCAGTGGAGCGATTTGGGTACAAGCCTGCGCCTCAAACTCACAAAAAGCTACACCCTCAACCTGAACGCCACGTTCGACACGTACACCTACGCCGTCAATGAAAGGGGACAGCCCTACCGCGTGAACAAACCGCGCTGGACCGTCGGCAAGGGGCTCGGACGGCTCCGCTCGACCGGAACGAGTTTCTCCTACACCTTCAACAACGACACGTTCAAAAAATGGTTCGGAGGAGGAGACGGCGAGAAGAAAAGTAGAAGAGACCGCACCGGCATGGACGACGACATGCTGGGCCCTGAAGAGGAATACGACCCGGACGACCCTTACGCTCAGGAGGACGAAATGACGGAGGAAACGCCGGGCGGCGAAAGAAAAAGCCGGCTCGGCAAAACGAAAAAAACGGAAGGCGAATACGATGAGGACGGCTACTACAACGCGACCATACCCTGGAGCCTGTCGTTCAACTACAACCTGTCCTTTTCTTACGCGGACTTCAACCCGGACAAGCTCGAATATAACCGCAAACTGACGCACTCGTTCAGTTTCAACGGCAACCTGCAGCCTACAAAAAACTGGCGCGTCACATTCAGCGGGACATACGACTTCGACAACAGCAAAATCGTCGGCGTAAGATGCAGCATATCGCGCAGCATGCACTGTTTCCAGATGTCGGCAAGCATCATCCCGATGGGCCCCCTCAAATCCTATTCATTTTCCATTTCGGCAAATTCATCCATGCTAAAAGACCTGAAATACGACCAGAGCAGCTCCCAGTACAACGGCCAGACGTGGTACTGATTTTCAACCGGGCGCTGTCCCTTATTTAAAAATGTCAAACCGGCGCGTTAAAGCATGTATAATCACAAGTGACTTTGTTGCAATGACGGAATGACGATGGAAAGCAATGCTCATAACCACGCCTCGTGAAGTATAAAATGGCCAAAAGTCATATAAACCCGAGTTCGACCTAAGAATTACAATAAATGCCTGAAGATGAACTCTCGCTTGCCGACCGTCGCAGTCTGCGACGGTGAGAATTGTCTCAGGATTCCGACCG
>JAIRYY010000292.1 GCA_031267485.1 Tannerella sp. | reverse complement strand
GAGCTCTCGCAGAAATGGAGAGATAATGAAATATTATAGAAATGGAACTGAAACAGATGTGATTATGAAAGACAAAACTATTATTCCGAAGAGCATTGCCGGATTTACGGAGTATATTCGTATGGCTTATGATGCGGCGAGGGTAAATATGATCGCCTTTAATATTAACGCTGCGGAATTTGCTAAGATTACGCCTCTTTACGACAGTTTTATCAGGGCGGAGGCGCTGTGTGCGTATCGGGCAACGGCTACGGCGGGGAGTCGCGTCGCACGCAAGACTGCATGGAGGGCGCTCGAAAAGCACTGGCGCGTTTTTTTGAACAGGGAGGTGCGTATTAACGAAGCTATCAGCACGGGGGACAGGCTAATCTTTGGTCTGCTTCCGCACGACGGGATACGCACCCGCGCGGGTGTACCGTCGAGCGTCGGCAGGCTTGTGGCCACGAGGATGAGCCGCTGCCTGTTTGATGTTGTTGTCAATGAAGAGACTGTTGGCCGGCGGAAACGTCCCGAACATGCTGCAGGCAGCAATCTCTATTCGGCTGTTGTCGACGTGAGGCAGCCGGCGCCGCCTATGGACACGTTTCATTATGAGGGCTTTTCGTCGGTATGCCGTCACAGGGTGAATTTCCCGGAGGAATATTATGCGAAACAGGCGTATCTTTTTGCGCGCTACGTGAACGGGCACGGGGAGGAGGGGCCGGCCGGGCCTCTGATGATGATTCTTGTTTCGTGACCTGAGTTTTGGATGGGGAACATCGCCGAGCCGGGTTTGGGATATGCAAAATTTTTCCGGTGAACCGGGGCGTGGATTTAGCCGGAGGTCGTCCGGGGCCAGAATGAGAGAATTTTTTCGGTGGCGCCTGCGTTTTTATCGACAAAGTCTCCGGCTGCCGCTCCGGCTATGCGGCGTGATACGGGGTCGGCGATGAAATTGTTCATGCAGGCGGTAAATGCCGCCTCGCTGTCGACGGAGAAGCCTCCGCCGCAGGCTATCAGATTTTCCGCTTCCTTGAATTTATGGTATTTCGGGCCGAAAATGACCGGGATGCCGTATACGGCGGCTTCCAGCGTGTTGTGTATTCCGCCGCCGAAACCGCCGCCGATATAGGCCACGTCGCCATAGCGGTATATGGACGAAAGCAGTCCGAAGCTGTCTATTATCAGGCAGTCGTTCGCGCGCAGCAGGTCTTCGCCTGATTCCGACAGGCGGATGGAGGGGCGATTGAGCAGCGACTGTATGTAGAGGAGGTGCTCGCGGTGAATTTCGTGGGGGGCGATGACGAGTTTCACTTCGGGGTGCGCATTGAAATACGGGATGATGAATTTTTCGTCTTCGGGCCATGAACTTCCGGCAATCAGAATCAGTTTGTCGCCTTTTGCAAAGACTTCCGTTTCGGGCAGGAGGCGCGCGTTGTGCTGTATCTCAAGCACGCGGTCGAAACGCGTGTCGCCGCATATTTCCACATTCTCGATGCCATAGCCGGCCAGCAATTTCCGGGAATCCTCGTCCTGAACAAACAGGCGTTCGTAGCAGAGCAGCGCTTTGCGGTACCATGCGCCGTACCATTTGAAAAACAGCTGATTCGGACGGAATACGGCGGATATGATGTAGGTTTTGACTCCGCGCTTTTTCAGTTCGGTGAGGTAATTGAGCCAGAACTCGTATTTGATGAAGACGGCGATGTGCGGGTTTGCCAGATTCAGGAACTTGCGCACCTTGAAAGGCGTGTCGAAAGGCAGGTAGCATATCACATCCGCGCCTTCGTAGTTCTTGCGCACTTCATAGCCCGACGGGGAAAAGAACGTCAGCAGTATTTTGTACTGCGGACAGCGCCGGCGGAGGGTCTCCATCATCGGCCGCCCCTGCTCAAATTCTCCCAGCGATGCGGCGTGTACCCATATATATTTGGCGTTGCGGTCTATTTTCTTCCGCAGGATTCCGTTGGTATACCATTGCCCGATGCGCGTCATGCGCGCTTTCCGGTTGAAGAACGAGGCGATTTCGACTGACAGTGCATATAAATGCAGCGCTAACGTATATAAATACCGCATCAGTGTCCGGTGATTAAAGGTGAAAGTAATTCATTGCAACTCATTTTTCAGCCCAGCGTTTCGATGGCTTTCCGCAGTCTGCGGAGCGTTTCCTCCCTGCCGATTGCTTCGGTGATGTGAAAAATGCGCGGGCCGATACCCTGTCCGACAAGAGCCAGGCGGACGGCATTCATGATGTTTCCGAGGTGATACCCTTTTTCTTCTATCCAGGATTTGACGTATTCTTCCGTCCCCTCCACATCGAAAGGTTCGCGCGCGCTCAATATCCCGGCCAGTTCCGCAAGCTGCGCCGCGCTGTCTTCCTTCCAGCGTTTTTTGCGTGTTTTTTCATCATATCCGTCCGGCGCGACGAAAAAGTAACAGGTCTGTTCCCACAGGTCGGGGACAAAGTTCACCCGTTCCTTCATCAGGCCGACAATTTTTTCCACGTAGGCCGGGTCGGCGCCGTGAACGCCGTGATTTTCGAGCACGGGAATGAACATTTCCGCCACATCCCGGTCGCTCCGTTTCTGGATATAACGGTGGTTGAACCACTTCCCCTTTTCATAATCGAATTTGGCTCCGCTCCTGCTGCAGTGGTTCAGGTCAAAAAGTTCAATCAGTTCGTCCATCGTCATCAGTTCCAGGTCGTTGCCGGGATTCCAGCCGAGCAGAGCCAGGAAGTTGACGACCGCTTCCGGCAGATAGCCGCTTTCGCGGTAGCCGGTCGAAACTTCCCCGCTTTCGGGGTCGTGCCATTCGAGCGGGAAAACCGGAAATCCGAGGCGGTCGCCGTCCCGTTTGCTCAGTTTGCCGCCGCCCTCCGGTTTCAGCAACAGCGGCAGGTGCGCAAAGGCGGGCATCGTATCGCTCCAGCCCAGATAGCGGTAAAGCAGGACGTGAAGCGGCGCGCTCGACAGCCATTCCTCGCCCCGTATCACATGGGTGATTTCCATCAGATGGTCGTCGACAATATTGGCAAGATGATACGTCGGCAGGCCGTCGGCCGATTTGAACAGTACCTTATCGTCAATGACGGACGAGTTTATGACAACATCGCCGCGCAGGATGTCGCGGACGCGGATGTCTTCGCCCGGTTCAATCCGGATGCGGACGACGTACTGATTGCCGGCGTCGATGAGCGATTTCACTTCGCCTTCCGTCAGCGTCAGCGAATTGCGCATCCGCATCCTTGTCGAGGCGTCGTACTGGAAGTTGGGCTGTTCCTTCCTTCTGGCTTCCAGTTCGTCCGGCGTGTCGAACGCCACGTATGCGAGTCCGTCATAGAGCAGCCTGGCCAAATACTTCACGTATATCCTCTTCCGTTCGCTCTGGCGGTACGGGCCGTAACCGCCCCCGTATCCCGCGCCCTCGTCAAATCGGATGCCAAGCCATTTGAATGTTTCTGTTATGTACTCTTCCGCTCCCGGGACAAAACGCCGGGAATCCGTGTCTTCAATGCGGAGAATCATGTCTCCGCCGTGCTGTTTTGCAAACAGGTAATTATACAAAGCCGTACGTACGCCTCCTATGTGAAGCGGCCCTGTGGGACTTGGAGCGAAACGCACTCTCACTTTCCGTTCTGACATATATTTTTCAACTTACAGTATTTAAGAATCGCGCAAAAGTAACGTTTTTTTTTTTTATACTAAAGTTTTTTTTCCCATACTGATTTTTTTATGTATTTTCGCCATGAAAAAACAGCTATTTTCAGTCAATTATTAAAGCGAAAACATCATGAGTACAAAAAAAGAGAAATTTCTGTCGGCTTCCTGCATCTTTACCGCAGCTTTCGTCATCGCGTTTTTCTTCCCGCGCGAGGGGAAATTCCGTTATCAGTTCAACGAGGGCAAACCCTGGAAGTACGGTTTGCTGACGGCTCCGGGCGACTTTCCGATATATAAGGAGGCCGGCGAGATTGAAGCGGCGAAGGACAGCCTGCGCAGGAAGTCCGAGCCTTATTTCCGTTTCAATCACGACGCGGAAAACGCGAAACTCGAAAACTGGCGCAGCCGCATGCCCGTCCTGCAGGACGCGGGAATACCTCATCACGTAATAATGTATATGGATGAAAGTCTCCGCGGGATATATCGCAGGGGCATCATTTCGGACAGCGACCTGGAACGGATGAACCGGGAGAACCGGACGCGCATAACGGCGCTGTCCAACAGCCTGGCGGATGCCGGGGCGCTGACGGATTTTCATTCGGTGCGGTCGGCGTACGGGGAGATTATAAACGGCGCTCCGGAAGACGTGGACAGGGATATCCTCCGGGGATGCCATATCGATGAATACCTGACCGAGAATCTTTTTTACGATTCCGAAACGTCGGAAAAGATACTGGAAGATCAGATTCGGAATATCCCGCTGTCGAGCGGCATGGTGCAGGCGGGCGAGCGCATCGTCGACAGCGGGGAAATTGTTGACAGCCACACGTACAGCGTGCTGCGTTCGTTGAAAACCGTATACGAGACAAAGTCCGGTGGGGCGCAGCGCCGGAACATCGTACTCATCGGACAGTTTATTCTCATCTTCGGAATAATGGCCTGTTTCGGGTTTTACATGTTCACTTTCGCGCCGGAAAAATTCTTCAGGCGCAGGGATTTGATTTTTATTTTACTGTGTATTCTCGGGGCATGCCTTTTGTCCGAACTGTGCGTTAAATACAGTCTCGTCAATATTTATATCATTCCTTTTGCAATCATTCCCATTATTATCCGGGCGTTTTTCGATTCCCATACGGCGCTTTTCACCAGCCTGATAGCGGTAGCGATCTGTTCGCTGACGGCGCTGTTCCCGTACGAGTTTCTGCTGCTGCAGATTTGCTCGTGCATCGTTGTGATATTCAGCCTTAAAGAACTGTCGCAGCGTTCGGACCTGATTAAATGCTCATTCTATGTCCTTCTTTCGTACAGTGTATTTTATTTAAGCCTCATCATATATCAGGAGGGCGATTTCAGCAAGATAAACTGGGAAATGTTCCTGTATTTCGGCATTAATTCCGTTTTGCTGTCGTTTTCATACCTGTTCATTTATGTACTGGAAAAAATTTTCGGCTATCTTTCCCCTTTCACGCTTGTCGAGCTTTCGAACCTGAACAGCACGCTCCTCAAAGAGCTTTCGGAAAAGGCGCCCGGCACATTCCAGCACACGCTTCAGGTTTCCATACTGGCTTCCGGGGCGGGCGAAAAGGTCGGCGCCGACACACAGCTCATTCGCACCGGCGCATTGTATCATGACATCGGTAAGATGGGAAATCCCGGTCTTTTTACGGAGAATCAGAATGGCGTCAATCCGCACGAAAACATGCCTTTTGAAGAGAGTGCGCGGATGATTATCGCCCACGTTGCCGACGGCATCGAAATGGCGAAAAAACACGGACTGCACAAGAAAGTCATCGATTTCATAAGTACGCACCACGGCAGGGGGGTCACCAAATATTTTTACAATTCCTTTCTTAATGACTTCCCCGGCGTACCGGTCAACAAGGAGGCGTTCTCCTATCCGGGGCCTAACCCGTCCACAAAGGAAACGGCCATCCTGATGATGGCCGATTCCGTGGAGGCCGCATCCCGCAGCCTGAAGGCTTACACGGATGAAAGCATTAAAAATCTGGTCAATAAAATTGTTAACGATAAGATTAATGATAAACTGCTGGACGATGCTCCCCTGACATTAAAGGATATTGATGCCATAAAAAACGTGTTCATCGAACGGCTGAAAACCATGTATCACACGCGCATAAGCTATCCCGAACTGAAACGGCCCGAGGATGAAGCGAAACAGGAGGCGTAGCTTCATTTCTACGATGTTTCCCGCGTACAGCGGCCATATCATAATTTTATAAAATCAGCTTTAATACGTTCAATCAGTTTTTTATCCATATTCAATTCCCCTGCATAGTCCTCAAATCCGGCAACCGCATCCGCAACGGTATCCGTCAAGGTTTTGTAATTCTGTATGTCGTTATTCCGCCCTACCGTTTCCAAATCCCGACGGACAATATCTTCGTTCTTTCCATTAACCGTCAAAGAATGTCTGTTTGAATAGGCCGGTGCGGTCAAGTCCACGCTATACGTTAAATCGTATGCCGGAGATAACCGCCAGACGCCATCACGATTCATGCAAAACGAAAGGTTCTTGGAATGGTCGTCCACATTCCGGGCGATAACGTTAAATACCATTCGCAGATATTGCTGTTTACTGTCTTCGTACGGCAGATTCAGTCGCCGGATTACAGCAAATATATCCTCGTAGCTATCGCTTGACGGCGACATGGCTGCCAATGTTTGCGTATGTATCTTTTCGTTTCCCATACGGTCGAAACGCCCGGTCAGAAAATGAGTTGCACCTTCGTATGTTCTCAGTTCCGACGGCATCATCTTAATACCCGCATCCAGCCCCATCCGGTAATAAACATATTCCAGTCCGGCAAAAGGATATGCCGAATTATCACCGTATTTCAGGATATGATGCCGAAAGCCTTCCGGGATGAACCCCTGACCGGAAATAATTTCTCCCGCAGTGTCATTTAACGCCACAATCGCTTTAGGGCGCTTACCTCCCGGAGATGAACTTATCTTTATCAAATCCTGCCACAAAATGGAGTTTTCCTGATTCCGGACAGTCGTCTCCCTTTCGTTCAGGACTTGCTTTGCAAATTCATACAGTTTTTGCACATCGACCGAAAAAGCGGAATTATCACCCAATTCCCGTGCCGGTTCATATTCCAAAGCGCCCATCGACCGGCTTCCAATAAATGAAAGATGGTCTATCGGATTTATCTGCCTTGCAGGGATGTTGTTGTCCCGCAACCATGCCTTAAAAAGAGAATTACCCCATTTGTCGGGTAAGGAATCCGCAATCATGGGCGGAAGTCCCTGATATAGTTTGCCCTTATCGCCTGTCCAGGGCAATTGCTTCCGGCTGCGTGGCGAATGGATGGACATGGTTAATGGCGCAATATCCAAACCCTGTTCAAGAAAAGACGGCTCATATTCAAAGATTGCCGCCCCCGCTTTCCTGTCCCATGAGAGATAGCCGATGTCCATACCCCATAATTTCACCTTTACCGCATTTGTTTCCATACCCTATTTCCCGCTTTGTTTCCTGAATAATTCCCGTGGACTGACAGGCAGTTCCGGCAACATCTTTTCAATTTCCTCCAAACCGTCAATTGTCCGGAGCAATTTGATGAACGAGGCCATTGTGAGTCCGGTGGAAGAACCGTTCTCGAAAGAGCTTATGGTAAACACGCTCAAGCCCGATTTTTCGGCGACTTCTTTTTGTGTGTGGCCCATCCGTTTCCGATAGGCGCAATATCGTTTCCCCAATTCCCGAATGATATCACTTCCGGATTTTTCATATAGTTCGCTGTACATATTTTCAGTATTTGTCTGCAAATATAGATATTTCCATATTAACGCCCAAAATTGCCGGTTAAAATATAGATATTTCCGGAAACTTTTTTTAATGCTACTGGGGGTCCACGTCATAATGCAGAATGATTTGCCGGAAGAGAGGGTTCTGCCGCATTTCCGCATGTGCGGCTTCCAGCGCTTTGCGGGTCGCGGGCACGGATACGGACATATCCATTTTCAACATTATCTTTCGGACAAACAGTGTCTGGACGCGGGTGACGGGAGGGCATACGGGATTTGAAACACATGCTCCGAGCCTTTTCTTCAATCCGGCGGAATACAGGTCTGCGACTTGCTCCAGGATATTTTCGCTGCGGCTGCGCAGCACAATCATGATGAGGCGCGTATAGGGAGGATAGCGAAATGTGTGGCGCTCGCTTAACTGTACCTGCGCCATTGCGGGGTAATCGAAATTCCGCACCGTTTGCAGCAGCGGATTGCCGGACTGCGATGTCTGCAGGACGACGGAACCCCGCCTGTCTCTGCGTCCGGCGCGACCGCTCACCTGGAGCATCATCTGGAAAGCCCTTTCGTAGGCGCGGAAATCGGGAATATTCATCAGGCCGTCCGCGTTCAGGATTCCCACGACGCTGACGTTTTCGAAGTCAAGCCCTTTCGAAATCATTTGTGTGCCTATCAGTATCTGTGTTTCCCCTTCCTCGAAACCGTTCAGAATACGCCGGCAGGCATTTCGTGTACGTGCAGTGTCCGTGTCCAGCCGGGCGATTTTGGCCAGGGGGAATAACGCGCCGGCCTCCTCTTCCACCTTTTCGGTGCCGAACCCCTGCATTTTCAGTTCCGTACTGCCGCACGACGGGCATTTGGACGGCAGGGATGTGGAATAGCCGCAATAATGACAGACCAGACGGTGCAACTGCCTGTGGTACGTGAGGCTGACGTCGCAGTTGACGCAGTGCGGTATTTCGCCACATGCCTGACATTCAATCAGGGGTGCGAAGCCGCGGCGGTTCTGGAATAACAGGATTTGTTCGCCTTTTGACAGGGCATCGTCTATTTTTTCGCGGAGCAGCGGCGAGAACAGGGTGTCCTTCATGCGCTTCTTGCGACGCAAATCCCTGACGTCGACAATGTCTATCTCCGGAAGCATCCCGCCTCCATACCGGCTGCGGAGTTCCACCATGCCGTATTTCCCGTTCAGCGCCCACAGATAAGACTCCAGGGACGGGGTTGCCGACCCCAGCAGCACTTTGCCGCCCTGTTCGCCGGCCAGCATCATAGCCACATTCCGGGCATGATAACGCGGCGCCGGGTCCTGCTGCTTGTACGAGGCGTCGTGTTCCTCGTCGACAATAACCAATCCCAGATGCGCAAACGGTAAAAATACGGACGAACGGATACCCAGTACGACTGCCGGCTCTTCCGTATGGAGCAGGCGGTTCCATATTTCAACCTTTTCGCTGTCCGTAAAACCGGAATGGTACACCAGGAGACGACTGCCGAAAACCCGCCGCAGGCGTTCCGTGACCTGCGTGGTAACGGCCATCTCCGGCAACAGGTAAAGTACCTGCCGGCCTTTCGACAGCATATCGCATATCAGGTGGATATAGATTTCCGTCTTGCCGCTTGAGGCGACGCCGTACAGCAGCGTGATGTTTTTCGTCTCAAAAGATTTTACGATTTCCCCGTATGCCTTTTGCTGCGCTTCGGACAGCGTGGCGGCTTCCCGCAAGCCTGTATCCGCATCCGGCGAAGCAATGCGGCTTACGGTCTTTTCTTCCGCAACGAAAATGCCCCGCTTTATCAGACTGTTCAGTACGGACGGATGGATGCCGGAATACGCCAGCAGCCTCTTTCTGGCGACGGATGCCGGGGTTCCGGCGATGTTTACCTCGCCCGGTACCTGAACAGTTCCGCTCAGCACAAGGTAATCCAGCAACAGCTTTTCCTGCTGCTTCGCCCTTTTAAGCGATGCCAGGGCGGCGTTCAGTTCTTCTTCCCCGCGTATGTTCCCGGCCAGGCGGACATGCATTTCCGTTTTATCCCTAAATCCCTGTTTCAGTGATTCTCTTATCGCGACCGCGCCTTTTTCCAGCAGGGAATTGACGGAATGAAAAACATTCCGCAGACCGGAAATGCGTTCCAGTTCCGAAACCGGCAGGCCGACGGACGAAGACAGGGCTTCCAATACGGTCCGCTCGTTGGGTTTAAGCTGTTCATCCGCCTCATATTCGGGGTTTATGGCAATAATCGTTTCGCTTTCGGGTTTTAACCCGGAGGGCAACGCCGCCCGGAAAACTTCTCCTGTCGAGCATAAATAATAGGAAGACATCCACTGCCATAAATGCTGCTGATACGGGCGTATGACCGGCCGTTCATCCAGCAGTGCGGATATTTCCTTTATTTCCCGGTCTTCTACGGGCTTTCGGTCATGTATCTCCGCAACAATGCCCGTGTAACAGTGTTTTCTGCCGAAAGGTACGACAACACGGCAGTACACGGAAACAGCATGTTCCATTGCATCCGGTATGCGATATGTAAAAGCGCCGGCCAGAGGCAGCGGAACGATTACTTCGGCATATTTCATGGCGTTTTCCCCAACATCCGGTAAATACGCCTCCCCGTTAAAAGAAAACAGCCGCACTCACAGACCAAGTGTGCGCCTTTCCCTTATAGCTGGCTATGTCTTTCACGTCAAAACTCTCGTAGTTATCCGTCAGGCCAAGGCTGTAGGTGACGCCAATCTGCAGCGCCCTGAACACCTCCGCCCCCGCGCTGAAATTCAATCCGGCGCCGAAACTTTTTGTTTTTATCTGATGTATCACATCCTGGGGTGTTTTCAGCACATTCCATGTTTCATCTCCCGCAACGCGAATGTCAATGTACGGGCCTGCCGCCACATACGGGTTTACGAGCGGCAATCCGAGTTTGAATTTAAGATTGACCGGCACCTCCAGGAACGCATTCCTGACAGTTTCGTCATCCGAATCGAACCCTTTCTGCGAATACAGCACAGCCGCATCGAAACCAATCCCGCCCTGTCCAATCATCCCTTCCAGCATGGGGCCTATATGGAACCCCGTTATATTGTCCGACTTGAAATATTCCCTGTCAAATTTCGCCCGGGCAACATTCACACCGCCTTTTACGCCAAAACGGAGCTGAGCGTCGGCTGTCGATACAGCAAACAACGCCGCCATCATCAAAACAAAACTCATTTTTTTCATAACCAAATAACTTTAATAACATATTTCATTTCAAAACATTACAGTCTCATTACTGTTTACAGCATGCAAACGTAATATAAAAATATAATATCCGCAATTATAGGGCTGATTCTTTTTTGTTTCGCGTCGGGTCTGCGGGCAAA
>JAIRYY010000265.1 GCA_031267485.1 Tannerella sp. | reverse complement strand
TTTTTTGCGAAATACGATCCGAAAGCCACTTGGTTCGACCAACTCAAACCGGCTTTCGACGAAGAAAAATTCTTTTTTGAAATGGACAGAAATTATTTGCAGAAAATCAAGCCGTTTTTGTTCGAGTAAAGACAATGAGCAGCGTACCGGTTGATAAGATGTAAGCCTTTGATGGAGAAATATTCTGTTATTTTGCAGAAAAAGCGCAGTCCGGTTACTGCCCTTGTTTCTTTTCACTTGTTTATATGCTTGATTCAGATTCAATGGCGAAAGAATGTTTTCCAACAAACCATCCTTTTCCTGTTCAATGGCTGTAAGACCGTTTTCAGTTATCTCCATGAAAGTCCACATACCGCTCATTGCCCGAAGTTCCACTCCTTGCGCCGATGGGCCGGATAGATGTTCTATGTGCTGCTTTCTTCCCTCCATTAGGTAACTTTCATTTCATGCGCTCTCTGACTTTACTTCTCATGGATTCGGATAGATATCGGACTTCGTTTTGTTTGGCAAACCTGTCCTCCAGAAGCAGCCTTATAATCAATTTCTGTTCGTAGAGCCGAAAATTTGCCTCCCACTTCCTTCGGATTCCTCCTCGCGATGGACACCCTTGCTTTCGGCTAACGATTCCCACTATCCGGGCTCGTTCGGGACTTCCACCCTGTAGCAGTCGCCCCTGCCGGGCGAACCAAAAAAAGAGAGAGTGCATCACGCACTCTCTCCATGCAAAAAACATAAAACAATCAATAAAAACAACCGTTTTTATGCTTCGTCAGCGAATAAAAAGCAATTCGCGGTATTTTGGCAATGTCCACATCTCGTTGTCGATAATCAGTTCCAGTTTGTCGATGTGGTAGCGTATTTCATCAAACGTCGAGGCAATCGTGTCATGATAAGCAATTGCCTTTTCGCGTTCGTTTGCAATTTTGTTGGCAACCTTGCGGTTGTCCACCATCCTGTCGACGAGCGTTTTGATGTTGGTTATATGCAGAGCGATGTCTTCGATGAGCGAGAGGTTGGTGCCCGAAATCTGTTTCGCCCTGCCGGCGTCGAACAGATTCATCACTTTCGACACGTTATCAATCAGCATGGACTGGTAGCGGGTAGCAACGGGGATGATATGATTCAGCGCCATGTCGCCGAGGACGCGGGCTTCAATCTGAATTTTCTTCGTGTACGTTTCCCATTTCACCTCGTTGCGGGCTTCGAGTTCCTTCCGGGTCATTATGCCCATGGATTCGAACATCCCGATGCTTGTATCGGACAGGTACGTGTCGAAAATCAGAGGTACGCTCGTTTCGCAGTCCAGGCCGCGTTTGCGGGCGTCTTCCTTCCATTCGTCGCTGTAGTTGTTGCCGTCGAAATGAATCGCCTCACATTCCCTGGCATACCTGCGCAGGACGTCGAGTATGGCATCGTATTTGTCGGCTCCGTTTTTTATTCGGGCGTCGACGTCTTTTTTGAACTCGCAGAGCTGTTCCGCCACGGCGGCATTGAGAACCAGCATGGCTGTCGCACAGTTAGCCGACGAGCCGACGGCGCGAAATTCGAACCGGTTACCGGTAAATGCGAACGGAGACGTGCGGTTGCGGTCGGTGTTGTCGATAAGCAGTTCCGGGATACGCGGGATGTCGAGTTTGAATCCCTGCTTCCCCTCTATTTCAATATTGCCTGACCCGGATTTTTCCAGACTTTTGAGCACTTCGGAGACCTGTTTGCCGAGGAAACTCGAAATGATGGCCGGAGGAGCTTCGTTTGCGCCGAGACGGTGAGCGTTTGTGGCGGACGAGATGCTTCCTTTCAGCAGTCCGTTGTGGCGGTATACGGCTTTCAGCGTGTTGATGATGAACGTGAGGAAGCGGAGATTTTCTTCCGGCGTTTTACCGGGCGCCATGAGCAGCACGCCGGTATCCGTACCCAGCGACCAGTTGTTGTGTTTGCCGGAGCCGTTTACCCCCTTGAACGGTTTCTCGTGGAGCAGGACGCGGAATCCGTGTTTGCGGGATACCTTGCGCATCATGGCCATTGTGAGCAGGTTGTGGTCGTTCGCCAGGTTACATTCCTCGAACACGGGCGCCAGTTCAAACTGGTTGGGCGCAACTTCGTTGTGCCGGGTTTTCAGCGGTATTCCGAGCTTGAGACATTCTATTTCGAGTTCTTTCATAAACTCGGCAACGCGTGTCGGTATGGCGCCGAAATAGTGGTCTTCCAGCTGCTGATTCTTGCTGCTTTCGTGCCCCATGAGCGTGCGTCCCGTCAGAAGCAGGTCCGGGCGTGCGGCATAGAGGCCTTCGTCAACCAGGAAATATTCCTGTTCCCAGCCGAGATAGGCGTACACTTTTTTGACTTTCGGGTCAAAATAGCGGCACACCTCGGCGGCCGCCCTGTTCACCGCATCGAGCGCCCGCAGAAGCGGCGCCTTGTAGTCGAGCGATTCGCCCGTGTACGATATGAATACGGTGGGGATGCAAAGCGTATCGCCGACGATGAAAGCGGGCGACGACGGGTCCCATGCCGTATAGCCGCGCGCCTCGAACGTGTTGCGTATGCCTCCGTTCGGGAAGCTCGAAGCGTCGGGTTCCTGCTGCACAAGCAGCTTGCCGGACAGCACTTCGAGCACGCCGCCCTTACCGTCGTGTTCGATAAACGCGTCATGTTTCTCGGCCGTACCCTCCGTAAGCGGATGAAACCAGTGGGTGTAGTGGGTGGCTCCCATTTCCAGCGCCCATTTTTTCATGCCTGCGGCAACCTCGTCGGCTGTTGCCACGGACAGCGACGAGCCTTTATCAATCACATCAATCAAATCCCCGTATGCCTTTTCGGGCAAATACTTGAACATTTTTTCCCGGTTGAAAGTCATGTTGCCGAAATACTCGGAGGGACGTCTGTCCGGGGCTTCAACCTGAACGGCTTTCTTTTGAAAAGCTTTTTCTACTACTCTGAATCTTAAATCTGACATTTCTTTAACTATTAATTGTTTTGAAATCATTTAAACCTGCAAATCAACGAATCCGGGGGATTCCTCCTACAGAAGGAGAATATTGTTTTTCTCGCATATTTCTATCTGACTCTCCGGCCATATGGATGCCTGAACCTCCCCGATATGAGCTTTCTGGAGGAAATACATGCACAGGCGGCTCTGACCGATGCCTCCCCCTATGGAAGCCGGCAGTTCGTCATTCAGCAGCGCCTTGTGGAACGTCAGCACGGAGCGTTCCGGACAGCCGCAAATATCGAGCTGGCGTATCAGCGCCTCTCTGTCGACGCGTATACCCATTGATGAAATCTCGAACGACGTCTTCAGTACGTCATTCCAAAGGATGATATCGCCGTTAAGCCCCATATAGCCGTCTTCGTTCGGCGTGCTCCAGTCGTCGTAGTCGGGTGCGCGGCCGTCGTGCTTTTCGCCGTCACTCAGGGCGCCTCCGATGCCGATGATGAATATCGCCCCGAACTTTTCCGACGCCCTGTATTCGCGTTCGCGGGGAGAAAGTCCCGGATACATCCGGAGCAGTTCCTCGGTGTGAATGAACGTGATGTCGTCGGGCAGTTTCGGTGTGATATGCGGGAACTGCTCGTATACGATGACCTCAATCTCCTTGAAAATCGTGTAGATGTTCCTTACCGTGCGCTTGAGGTAGTCGACGTTGCGCTGTTCGGGCAGAATGGTCTTTTCCCAGTCCCACTGGTCGACGTACAGGGAATGAAGATTGTCCAGGTCTTCGTCGCTCCGGATGGCGTTCATATCGGTATATAACCCGTATCCCGGCGCAATCCGGTAGGCGGCCAGCTTCAGCCGTTTCCATTTGGCAAGCGAATGTACGACTTCGGCGACCCGGTCTCCCATACACCGTATGGGAAACTTGACGGCGCGTTCGACACCGTTGAGGTCGTCGTTGATACCTGTTCCCGCGAGAACGAATAGCGGCGCTGTCACCCTGCGCAGACGAAGTTCCTGTGACATCTTTTCCTGAAAAGTGCGTTTCAGCATTTGAATGGCCAATTCCGTTGTTTCCGGCATCAGCGTCTGTTTGTAATTTTTTGGAATAATTAATGACATACTTTTAACTGTTTTAAATTGATTGTTTTATTTATGTTTTATTGCAATGTTTCCGTTTCTCTTTACGTGTAGTAGGCCGATTCGCCATGTTCGTAGATATCCAGTCCTTCCTCCTCGACCCGCGCCGGGACGCGCAGACCATGTATCAGGTCAAGCCCCTTGAAAATGATGAATCCCATAACGGCCGCCCATGCTCCCACAACCAGCGCGCCGAACGCCTGCGCGCCCAGCAGTCCGGCTCCTCCGCCATAGAACAGGCCGCCGTCCGTGGCGAACAGTCCGGTCAGGACGGTGCCCAGAAAGCCGCATACGCCATGTACGGAAGAGGCGCCGACGGGGTCGTCTATTTTCAGAACCCGGTCGATGAAATCGACGGCAAACACCATGGCTACACCGCATATCCCACCCGTGAGGGCGGCTCCGGCGGGCGACACCAGGTCGCACCCGGCGGTGATGCCCACCAGCCCGGCCAGGACGCCGTTCAGTGTCAGCGACAGGGAGGGTTTTCCGTATTTGACCCACGACGTGATAATAGTCGCGACGCCGCCCGCACATGCCGCAAGGTTGGTTGTCAGGAAGACGCTTGAGATAGCGTTGCGGTCGACTTCCGTAGCCGCGGCAAGCTGCGAGCCGGGGTTGAAGCCGAACCACCCGAACCATAAAACGAATACGCCCAGCGATGCGACCGTAAGATTATGCCCCGGAATAGCCTTTGATTTCCTGTCTTTCCCGTATTTCCCGATGCGCGGCCCTATGACCGCGGCGCCTGTCAGTGCAAGCCACCCGCCGACGGAGTGAACAATCGTGGAGCCTGCAAAGTCGTGGAATGTTGTTCCAAATGTGTTCATCATAAAACTTCCTTCTTCGCCATTCATGAGCCATCCGCCACCCCACGTCCAGTGTCCTGAAACGGGATATACGATTGCGCAGACCAGAATGGAGTAGCAAAGATACATAGAAAATTTGGTTCTTTCGGCCATAGCTCCCGAAACTATTGTTGCCGCGGTCGCGCAAAACACGGTCTGGAATATCAGAAACCCCGCTTTAGGCAGTCCGCTGTCGTGGAAGTCTATGTCGAAAAAATTGGGTGCGCCGACAAATCCTCCGGCTCCGAACATGATGCCGAATCCAATCGCCCAGTATATCAGCGAACCGAACGTGAAATCGCAAAAGTTCTTCATCAGGATGTTGGCCGTGTTTTTTGTCCGTGTAAACCCGGCCTCGACGAGTGCAAACCCGGGCTGCATGAAGAACACCAGCATGGCCGCCAGCAGCATCCACACAGTGTTGAGTCCGAGGGACAAGTCATTTACGGCGGCGGCGACATCGGCCGTTCCGGTATCCTGCGCCATCGCGCCCGTTGAAAAGGGGAGAATCATAAGCAGTGCGGCAAATCCCCGTTTTGCCATTCGGTATATAGTATATTTTTTGTCCATAATGTTTTAATTTAGTAGTGAAACCTGTAATTATTTTTCCTGTTCCGCGTTGTAGAGCGCGATGTCACCGCGTTCACCCGTCCGGATGCGGACGGCGTCCTCTATCGGAATGACGAATATGCGTCCGTCGCCTATTTCCCCCGTCCGGGCAGCCGAAAGAATGGCGCTCACCGTCTTTTCAGCGTTTTTGTCGCGCACGACAATGGAGACGAGTATGCGTTCTATCGAACTTGTATCGTACACCACGCCGCGATAAATGCGTCCCTGGCGTGATTTGCCTATTCCCCTCACATCGTAGTAGGAGAACCATTCGATGTCGACATTCAGAAGAGCATCCTTTACTTCTTCGAATTTAGTCCTGCGGATAATTGCTTCAATCTTTTTCATTTTGCTAATATTTATGTTGTTAACGGTTTCGTCAGAGGCTTATGCCGAATACGAAGTAGCATTTTTCCTCATAAGGATTGAACGTTATTTTCGTGAAGGCGGGGATGGCGAACGTCTCCGTCACGCGAATCTCCTTTCCCACCGTCAGCCCGATGTTTACTACATTTAATTTATTGGAATAAATGCTCTCCCACGGCGTCAGTCCCAATTCGGCTTTCAGGTCAAGCCCTCCGAGTTTGAAGGGTGCGCTCGCCTCAATATACGTGGAGTATGCCCTGTCGCCGTCGGCCAGGTAATCCGCTCCCGTAAAATACGTGTTCCACACGACGGCGGCGGGGCCGAAATCATATCCGAGCGTTGCTTCAAACATGTGTGCCGTCGAATGTGCCCCGTAATTAAAGTAACGGTTGATGTCGCCGTTTTCGTCCGGCGTGTTAAACCAGTAATCCGTGATTGCCGCGCTGAATCCTCCGACGCCGTAACCGAGCGTGAAGTCAAACTCTTTCGTGTCGCTGCCGTCAAATCCGACTGACCCCCATGCCGCGAGGGAAAAACCGGCTACCGATACCGACGCTCCCGGCTGTATGGATACGCCGCCCAGATACTGTCCGCGCCAGATATAACTGCTTGTCATATCTCCGCCTGCCGAGACCTCAACTCCCTGCGCCCAGGCAGGGGAACATGCCGCAAAATATGCAGCCGCAAACATTGCTGTTTTTTTGAAAGTAATTCTTTTCATACCTTTTTTCTTTTAAAAAAATTAAACTAATATCTATCAAAACCTAATATGTTGCGTTTTATCATCATGAGGCATTCGCTGACATCCGGGGGGGCGCGCTACGTCAAAGCCATTTCTCAAGCCTGTGCACCGCTTCCTCCGTGTTTTCACGGCTTCCGAATGCCGTAAACCGGAAATATCCCTCGCCGCTTGGCCCGAAGCCGACTCCCGGCGTCCCGACTATGGCCGCCTCGTAAAGGAGGCGGTCGAAAAACTTCCACGACTTCGTTTTGTTGGGCGTCTGAATCCAGATGTACGGCGCGTTGTCGCCGCCAAAAACATTCAGTCCGCACGCCGAAAGCCCCTTTTTCAGAATCCGGGCGTTGGTCATGTAGTAATCGATGTTCGCCTGTACCTGGGCTGCTCCCTCGGGGGTGAACGTCGCTTCGGCGCCGCGCTGCGCGATATAGTTCGTACCGTTGAACTTCGTGCACTGGCGCCTGGACCACAGGCTGTTCAGCGCGACTTTCCCGCCGGCAAGCGTAAACCCGTTCAAGTCCCTGGGAACGATAGTGTATCCGCACCTCACGCCCGTAAAACCCGCCGTCTTGGAGAAACTGCGAAACTCAATCGCCACTTTCCGCGCTCCCTTTATCTCGTAGATGGAATGTGGAATCTCCGGGTCGCGGATGTACCGCTCGTATGCGGCGTCGTACAGTATCAGCACGTCGTTCGTCAGCGCGTAGTTGACCCACATCTTGAGCGCGTCTTTCGTAAGTGTTGTTCCCGTCGGATTGTTCGGGAAACACAGGTACAGAATGTCGATCCGCCGCGACGGCAGTTCGGGAGTGAAGTTGTTGTCGGCGGTACACGGTATGTACACGATGTTGCTCCACCTGCCGCTTTCGATGGTTCCCGCGCGTCCGGCCATCACGTTCGAATCGATATATACGGGATATATCGGGTCCGTGACGCCGACGCTGTTGTCATGCCTCAATATGTCTCCTATATTTCCGGTGTCACTCTTGGCGCCGTCGTTTATGAATACTTCACCCGGTTCGAGGCTGATGCCGCGCGGAGCAAAATCATGCTTTATGATAGCCTCCGTCAAAAAGGAATAGCCCTGTTCCGGTCCGTATCCGCGGAACGTTTCCGCCCTGCCCATTTCGTCCACCGCCTCATGCATTGCATCGCATACCGCCTTTGGCAGCGGACGGGTCACATCTCCAATTCCCAGACTGATAACCTTCTCTTTCGGATGCGTCACCCTGAAAGCATTTACTTTCCCGGCGATATCTGAAAACAGATAGTTGTCTGACAGTTTCAGGAAATTTTCATTCACTAATGCCATAAAATGTTGTTTTTTTAATTGATTATATTGTTTTTTGCTTTATTTTCGTGTCATGCCGGGCGTTACCCGCCATCTTCCTCCGGCCCGTCGATATCCCCCTCGAACACGTGCACGGCGTCGCCCGTCATCTGAATCCTCCGGTCTTCGTCCCACAGGATGGAGAGCGTTCCCCCGTCCATCAGGATATTGGCTTCGCGCCCGGTCAGTCCCCGCGACGCGCACACGGCGAGTGTGGCGCAGGCCCCCGTCCCGCAGGCCATCGTTATGCCCGAACCCCGCTCCCATACCCTCATGCGGATGTTGCCACGGTCCTTTACCTCTGCAAACTCGACATTCGTGCGATCGGGGAACAGCGGGTCGCGTTCGATAAGCGGGCCAACCGCCGCCAGGTCAATCCGGTCAATATCGTCGACGGTGATTACGAAATGGGGATTCCCCATGGAGGCGGCCGTTCCCTCGAACGTCTGACCGCCGGCCGTGACGGTAACCGGTTTGGCGTCAACTTCGGGCGTTCCCATATCCACCGTCACCGTATGGACCTGCCGGCCGTCAAGATGCAGCTTTACGGTCTTTATACCCGACAGCGTGTCGAGCGTCAGGACGGTTTTCGATGTAAGTCCCTGTTCGTATACGTATTTCCCGATACACCGGGTTGCATTTCCGCACATCATGGCTTCAGAGCCGTCGGCGTTGAATATCCGCATGCTGAAATCGGCCCTGTCGGATTTCCCGATTAACACCAGCCCGTCGGAACCTATCCCCGTATGGTATTCACTCCAGCGTTTCGCCATCTTTTCGGGGTCTGTTACCGGATATTGCAGCGTATTGACATATATATAGTCGTTACCCGAGCCATGCATCTTGTGGAAATGAATTTTATTTGTCATTTGTCTTGCTTTTTTTCTGTTTCGTTTCGCTTTTTGTCTGTTTGACGATGCAAATATATATCATTTTGTAAATATATCAGCAACAAATTGAGACAAAATGATAAAATATTTCATCAAATGACGGTTTATCATTTTCAGTACCGTAATTATGACGGATTGATATTTTAGGGGCGGTTATTTTGTCTGTTTTCATATATCGTGCGGCATGGCTTCGTGCCGTGCAATCTTCGGACGGGAACGGTTTCCCGCATGCCTTCCTGTGCGTTTGCCGAAATTGCGCCTGCAACAGGGGCAGGCATGATAAAAATCTGAAAAAGATGACCGGTATCAAATATTTTTCATACTTTTGTGCGTTATGAATTTTAAATAAACGAATTATGTCAGTAAAATACGTTATTGTTCAGCATGGAAACCCGGGAAACCCGGAAGCGCCAAAGAAATATTATGCACAGGCAAAAGCCGGCGGCGAGTTCACGCTCCGGAAATTGAGCAGGGAAATAGCCGAAAGTTCCACCACGGTAAGCGATACGGATGTGCTGGCCGTGCTAAACGACCTGACCAAAATACTGAAACGCCATTTGGACAACGGAGAAATAGTCCGTTTCGGCGATTTCGGTACGTTCCAGGTCGGCCTGACAAGCGATGGAGCGGAAACGGCAGAAAAGTTTCATTCTTCGCTCATCAAAAACCCGAAAGTGGTATTCCGTCCGGGAATAGACTTGAAGGAAATGCTTGCAACGCTGAAATACGAGAAGATAAAATAAATCGAAAGTCCCGCAAATATGACACCATTCGTCCAGCCTTTCAAAAGGTCGGAAAGCTTTTTAAAAAAGGT
>JAIRYY010000256.1 GCA_031267485.1 Tannerella sp. | reverse complement strand
CGAAGGCGACCGCCTTTGCTCCGAAGGCGACCGCCTTTGCTCCGAAGGCGACCGCCTTTGCTTCAAAGGCGAACGCCTTTTTTGCAAAAACGGGCATTTTTTCGCCATTCAGTACGCTTGTCCCGATGCATTTTAAGCAGGCTCCAATTATTATATTTTTGTGCGTATCAAAAAAAAATGTACTTTTGCGCATCGAATACATTATATTATGAACACTGTCTTTTCACAAATAGGTACATCTCAGACATTAAGTCAGAAGATTGAGCGCAGAATAGAAGAAGCAATTCAACAGCGCAAATTACTTCCCGGCAACAAGCTTCCGTCGGAGAAAGAATTGTGCGCATCCTTTGCCGTTAGCCGCACCGCGCTTCGGGAAGCCTTGAGGCGATTGAACGCGCGCGGCCTGATCGAAATAAAAAAAGGCAGCGGCATGCACATTTCCGAAATCCATATTGAAGATGCCATAAAATCGCTTAATTTATATTACGACTTAAAATTTGATTCCAATCTGATTGCCCAGATGATTGAGATGCGTCTTCTTTTCGAACCGCAAATTGCCCGCCTGGCTGCGCGTAACCGCAAAGAAGATGACCTGTCTGTCCTGTTCAACAACATCGTCGAATTAAAAGCATGCAGTCCCGATAATACGCAAATGGAGGCAGATCTTATCAATCGCTTTCATACGAATATCGCGAAAGCTACCGGCAATTCGATGATTCTTGTAAGCATGGAGCCGATTTTCTCACTGCTGCCCCGGATGCGTAATTTCTTATATGCCAACGTAGACGGCGAAAAAGAATATACCCTGGAAGCTCACAGTAACATATATGCCGCCATCGAAGCAAAGAATGACAAATTAGCCCACGACGAAATGCGTACATTGCTGAGACGCAATAATGATGTTTACGACAAATACTTCAAAAATCTATTGTCGAAAGAATAAGTCACTTCGTTAAAACCAAAGCGTCCAGTACTTTCTTGACAGAACCGTATTTCAACAGCATTTCCCTCGCCTTCTCTTTCGAAATCTGCAACTCGTCAACAATCATTCGGGTGCCTCTGTCGATCAGTTTTTTGTTGGTCAGTTGCATGTTGATCATTTTATTCCCCTTGACACGTCCCATCTTTATCATCAACGTGGTCGATATCATGTTCAATATCAGCTTTTGGGCGGTACCGGATTTTAGACGGGTGCTGCCGGTCACAAACTCAGGCCCTACCACGGCTTCTATCGGATATTCCGAAACCTGAGCCAGCATGGAACCCGGATTGCAGGTTATGCAACCTGTCAGCAGGCCGTTTTCCCGCGCCCGCTGTATTCCGCCGATCACATAAGGCGTAGTGCCCGATGCAGCAACGCCTATCACCGTATCCTGCCTGTTTATGCTGTGCGCCAGCAAATCTTTCCATGCCTGTTCGGGATCATCTTCGGCCGCCTCGACCGCATTTCTTAAAGCGGTATCTCCGCCCGCTATCAGTCCGATGATGATACCCGGCGAAACGCCGAATGTGGGAGGAATTTCCGATGCGTCAAGCACGCCCAGGCGACCGCTTGTACCCGCACCGATGTAAAAAACCCGGCCGCCCGACGGCGTTCGCTCCAGTATTTTATCGATGAAATTTTCTATCTGAGGAATTACTCTCTGAATGGACAAATGAACTTTCGCATCTTCCTTGTTGATTCCGACTAAAAGTTCATGAACCGACATCCGGTCTAAATGAGGAAACCGGGAAGGAGATTCTGTAATGCTTTCCATAAAATCATATTTTTTATAATGAATGAACTTGCAAAAAAGCTGTCATACAACTTTGTTTACCGGTTTATTTACCGGATCCCTCTCAAAAGCCTGCCATCATCCGCCTTATGTAAAAATCTCCGAACAATATTGCTAATTATCAGTAAATTACAACCGGAAAATAGAACGGCAAAGCAAATCAAAACGCCTTATAAACAAAAAATATTCAGCGCGGCAAAGATATGGCTTTATAATGGAATACACAAGTAAACCGCTAAAAATTAATCTGAAAACAAAATATTTTGTGTTTTTTGTAAGATATATGACAATTTGTTTGGTTCTTTCAAAAAAACCGCATACCTTTACCGCGAATTTTTTTAGATGTCATGTTTTGAAAGGATAGATCGACCGGCTAAACGGCTTGAAAATGAAGAGACGTTTTCGACAGATTTCCGTATCATATAATTTTAATGTATATTCTCTGTATATGAAGAAATATTATCTTGTTATTTCCGCACTCCTGTTTACATATATATATGTGGCCTCCCAGCCGCCTAAACGGGAGATGCGGGCAACGTGGATAGCAACAGTAGGCAGTATTGACTGGCCTAAACAAACTTCTGCCGCTTCGCAGCAGGATGAAATGCGCAAAATGCTGGATTCTATCCAGGCATTGAATCTGAATACCGTCTTTTTCCAGGTGCGTTCCCGTTGCGACGCCATGTACAATTCCGCTTACGAACCCTGGTCGAGCGATTTGAAAATCGCGCGGGGCGCTACGCCAGCGTACGACCCGCTGGCTTTTGCACTGGAAGAATGTCATAAACGCGGACTTGAATGTCATGCCTGGCTCAATCCCTACCGCTATAATAATATCGGCGCTGGATGGACAGGTTCCAACAATTCGCCGCTCAACTACGAAAATACGCATCCCGACTGGCTGCTCTGGTATTCGAGCAATGTGGTTTTGGATCCCGCCCGCCCCGAAGTGCGCCAACAAATCAAAAATGTAGTGGGCGACATTGTGAGCAAGTACGATAATCTGGACGGTATTGTTTTCGATGATTATTTTTATCCCTATGGAGGCACAACCAACCAGGATGCAGCATCGCAGTCGCAGTATTTGGGAGCGTGGCAGGCCGGCCATCCGGGAAAAACAGTGCACGACTGGCGCCGCGACAATGTAAACCGCATGATCGCCGATGTTTACGATACCATCCAGGCCGTGCGACCGTACATAACCTTCGGCGTTTCGCCCTTCGGCATCTGGACAACTACCGCCAGCGTTGCGGCAGCAGAGGGAATTACCTTGCCGTCGGGTATTACGGGCGGAAACATGTATCAGGAAATTTACTGCGACCCGGTGGCCTGGCTCAAGGAAGGCACGGTCGATTATATTTCGCCCCAATTATACTGGAAAATCGGCGGCGCTCAGGACTATAATACGCTTTGTACCTGGTGGGCAAACCTGGCGAACCGTTTCGGCATACAGTTTTATTCGAGCATGGCGCTTTACCGTTATGCCGAAGATAATCCAAGTAACGTCGGATATTACCAAAACGTCACCGAATTTAAAAACCAGACGTTGAAAAATCGCAGTGCAAGCAATGACAATGCACCTGGGAGCGTTTTCTATAATACAAATGCGTGGGTATATAATACTAACTTGAGAAGCGAATTTAGGGCTGCTATTTTTCAATATCCCGCCCTGACTCCCGCCATCCACTGGAAGCCGGCCGCCGAACAGGAACCTGTTTCCTTCACAGGGGT
>JAIRYY010000255.1 GCA_031267485.1 Tannerella sp. | reverse complement strand
CGGCGACTTTGGAGAGGCTTTCCGCGCGTCCTTTTTCCATTCCTTTTTCCATTCCTTTTTCCATTCCTTTTTCCATGCCGATGGCTATCCCTTCTTTCGTCCCTTTGGCCATTCCTTTTTCCATGCCTGTTTCCAACCCATTGGCCATTCCTTTTTCCATTCCTTTTTCCAACCCTTTGGCTAACCCTTCTTCCAACCCTTTCTCCAACCCTATCGCCATCCCTTTTTCCTCCATATCGGACATTATGCTGCGTGCGGTCATTACGGCCATTTTGGCCTTGTCGTATGCGAGGAGCTGGTTTTTGTTGTATGCGCCTACTTCCATGTAGTGTACGGCCTCGCGGGTACGGGCGTCGGACAACAGAGCGGGCGGCGCTTCCAGCGTACATTCGTTGATTTCCGTCAGAAAACGCAGCCACAGTTCATGCAGTTTTCGCGTCGCGCGGTTGTCCGGCTTGAACTTTGGCAGTTCTATGAATATAAATTCCAGTCCGTCTATCCGTTTTTCCGTATGCCGGACGTTCACGATTTTGTAGTGATGATAGTATTCGTTTTTCATTTCCGGCGACTTTTCGAAGGTATCGTTCACGAAATTAATAGCGTATACGGGGTGAAGCAGTTTGTAGTTCTGCGCGCTGTCCAGTTGCTGGACGTAAGCTTTGGAGGCGTTGAGCAACACGCGGCTTTTGAAACTCTCCGTCCACTCCATTTGCATCTCGACGATGAACTGCCGTCCGTAATTGTCCGTACACCGCACGTCCACCACGGAATATTTCAGGACTTCGAGTTGCGGTATCAGTTCGCCCGTTCCGTACTCGATTTCTACCACCTCCCGCTTTTCGTCGAACGGCAGCATGCTGTTGATTAGGCTTATGCACAAATCTTTGTGCTCGCCGAAGACGCGTTTAAACGTCAAATCGTATTTGGGATCTAAATAACGTACCATAGCTTTTCATTTTATAGATGATGCAAATATACTCGTTTTTCGGTCAATACCGCAACGAATCCGCCTATTTTTTATATATTTGCGGGGAAAATGCCGGACGTTTTTGCCGGCGCGGGGCATGGTTCCCGGAATTGGAACGTAATATTAAAAATCAGAGACATGAATAGAATTTCATTTTTGCATGGGGCGGTTTTCCTTCTGTCAATCATGATGGCGGGTAGCGTTTTCGCCCAGCAGGGGAGCAGGCGGGTCAGTCTGCCGGATATTGTGAACGGGACGTTCCGGCAGGTAACGTCTACGGGCGAGATGCGTTCGCTGCCTGACGGGCGGCATTATACGGCGATGAACGGGGAACGTACGATGATTGTCAAGTATTCGTATCATACGGGCGAGGCCGTGGAGACGCTTTTTGACGTGAAGAATGCGCGCGAGTGTGAGTTTGACGCTTTCGAGGATTATATAATAAGTTCTACCGGCTATCATATTTTGATTATACGGGAGAAGGAGCAGGTTTATCGCCGTTCGTTCCGCGCGGACGTGTACGATTATGACGTGCGTCGCCGGATGGTGAAGCGGCTGAACGAGTCGGGCCGGAAGGTCATGATACCGGCCTTTTCGCCGGACGGGCGCATGTGCGCTTATGTGGAAAACAACAATATATGGATAAAAAAGTTTGACTACGACACCGAGACGCAGGTTACGAAGGACGGGGAGGCGAACCGGATTATCAACGGGGCGACGGACTGGGTGTATGAGGAGGAGTTTGCCGTGACGAGCCTGATGGCCTGGTCGCCCGACAGCGAGTACCTTGCCTATGTGCGTTTCGACGAGACGGACGTGCCGGAATATGCGATGGAGATGTACGGCGACTCATATTATCCGCATGAGCGGCGTTTTAAATATCCGAAAGCGGGGGAGAAGAACTCGAAAGTGACGCTTCATTCGTATTGTGTGGAGACGAAAGATACAAAGACGCTGAAAGCGCCGGTCGACGGGGAGGCCTATATCCCTTACATACGTTTTGCGGCGGAGCCTTCGCAGCTGGCCGTGATGACGCTTAACCGCCGGCAGAATGTTTTCAACCTTTATCATGCCAGTCCCAAAAGCGGTGTGTTTAAACTTATCATGAAGGATGAAAACGAATCGTATGTCGATTCCGAGTGGATGCAGGCGATTCAATTCTCGAAGAGCGGCTTTCTGTACGTGAGCGAGAAGGACGGTTATGCGCATATCTATCAATATTCCCCGACGGGCGTCATGCAGCGCCGGGTTACGGACGGGAACTGGGACGTGACGCGCCTGATAGGAATGGACGAGGCGACCGGGACGGTTTATTATGAATCGGCGGAAGAGAGTCCCTTGCGCCGTTCGGTATATTCTGTCGACGCGAAAGGTAAGAAGACGCGCCTGTCGACGATGCAGGGAACAAACGGCGCGTCGTTCAGCGCGTCGTACGCCTATTATGTCAATCATTTTTCCAGCGCCGATACTCCCGCGCGCATCAGTATTCACGAGACGAAAACGGGCAAAGAGCTGCGCGTCCTCCAGGATAATTCCGCCCTTCGGGATAAGCTGGCGGGATATGCCTTTTCACGCAAGGAATTTACGACCGTCACTACCGCCACGGGCGAGGAGCTGCATGCCTGGATGATTAAGCCTGCGGATTTCAGCGAATCGAAAAAATATCCGGTGGTGATGTTTCAGTACGGCGGCCCCAATTCGCAATCCGTCCTGGACCGTTTCGGGATGGACTGGGAGCAGTATCTTGCGGCGAACGGGTTTATCTGCGTGTGTGTCGACGGACGCGGGACGGGCGCCCGCGGAGAGGCGTTCCGCAAATGTACGTATATGCGCATGGGCGATCTTGAATCCCGCGATCAGGCGGCCGCCGCCGTCGCGCTGGGCAGGCTGCCCTACGTCGACAGCGACCGCATTGCCATCTGGGGCTGGAGTTTCGGGGGATATAACACGCTGATGGCGATGAGCGTGGGGAATGGCGTTTTCAGGGCCGGTATTGCCGTCGCTCCTCCCACCGACTGGCGTTACTACGACACGGTTTATACGGAACGCTACATGCGCACGCCGAAAGAGAATGAAAGGGGATATGACGCGACTTCGCCGATAAAACTTGCCGGGAACCTGCAGGGCAGGCTGCTGCTCGTGCATGGTACGGCCGACGACAACGTCCATTTCAAGCAGAGCATGGATTATGCGGAAGCCCTCGTGCAGGCCGGCAAGCAGTTCGAGATGCAGGTTTATCGCGACCGCGATCATGGCATCTACGGCGGCAAGACGCGCATGCACCTGTATACGCGCATGTCGGAGTTCCTTTTTTCAGCTATGAAATAACCGTTTCCCCCCTGTTACCGTTCAGTTCAATCACTTCCAGGTCTTTGATTTCCGCCTTGTCGACGGCGAAGCGTACGAGCGTGCGGACTTGCTGGAAGCCGCTGATGCCGGCCGCTCCGGGGTTGATGTGCAGGCAGCGGAGCTCCCGGTCGAACATCACCTTGAGGATATGGGAATGGCCGGAGATGAACAGTTGCGGTTTTGCGGCGTAAAGTTCCGCCCGGATAGACGGGTTGTAACGTCCCGGATAACCGCCGATGTGGGTCATCATGACGCTTATCTCCTCGACCTCGAAATGCGCGGTCAGCGGGAACTGCCGGCGCAGGGGGTATCCGTCTATATTGCCGTACACGGCGCGAAGCGGTTTTATGCCGGCCAAATCGCGCGCCAGCGCTTCGGAACCGATGTCTCCCGCATGCCATATCTCGTCGCAT
>JAIRYY010000023.1 GCA_031267485.1 Tannerella sp. | reverse complement strand
ACGCACGGACGATTGCCAGGAGGCCGCCTGTGCCTGGATTGCTTCGTCGTTCCTCCTCGCAATGACGAGTCTTCATGCCCCGTCATTGCGAACGCAGTGAAGCAATCCAGGCACAGGCGGTGCAGTCCAGGCGGCTGTCGGGTCATCGCCTGTGCCTGGATTGCTTCGTTCCCCGCAAATGATGATGTCCTGCTTTACGCCCATTAATCACTAAGTAATGTGAAATAAATAGCATGTAATGGTTTCTCTGTCCCGGCGGGGACAGAATGTCGGTAGAAAAATTGGCCGCAACCCATTTTCCGCGTGCCGTCCGGTACGCTATGTGACTGTCACCACATTCCGTACCTGCCGGCACGGGGTTGGATGGGCATCCGGCGTTTTCTACCGACATTTTGTCCCGTCCGGGACAAGGGCGTCCCGTTTCTCTGTCCCGGCGGGGACAATATGTTGCTAGAAAACGTCCTCTCACACCATCTCCCTCCCCCCTCAAATTACTGTTTTTTTTGTCATTTTATTGTAAATTAAAAAAAAAGAGAATATATTTGCAGCTGTAATTTCGCACAGGACAGGAGGAAGTGCGGATAAAAGCAGAACAAAAACAGATATGGAAGATGCATTTTTTACCCAATTTAATTAAAGAAAATTATGAATGTTAGAAAAACAAGTAAAAAGAATGTATGGCGGAAGATATTCCTTTCCGTCTGTACATGCGTATGTGCAGTGACCCTGTTTGCGCAGGGCGCTGTTACGGTGAAAGGAGCGGTGAGCGACGAAACGGGCGAATCGCTGCCCGGTGTGAATATCAGTGTGAAAGGCACGACCGCGGGCGTGGTGAGCGATGCCGACGGGCGGTACGCCATTCAGGTGACGGGTGCGGAAGCGACGCTGGTATTCTCGTATGTCGGCTTTGCAACGCAGGAAATTGCGGTGAACGGCCGTACGACGATCAATGTGACCCTGGGCGAGGATCTGCGGCAGATTGACGAAGTCGTCGTCGTTGCGTTCGGCACGACCAGGCGCGAAGCTTTCACGGGCTCGGTGAGCGTCGTGGGCGCCGAGAGCATCAAGCTAAGCCAGCAGACGAACCCCGTGCAGACGCTTGCGGGAAAGATTCCCGGCGTGCAGCTGGCCAACCAGAGCGGACAGTTCGGCACGTCGCCCAAGGTGCTGATTCGCGGCTTCGGCTCCATTTCGTCGGACAACGAGCCGCTTTACGTGGTCGACGGAATGCCGTTCGACGGCGATCTGAACAATCTCAACCCTGCCGACATCCAGACGATGACGGTCTTGAAGGACGCGGCCTCCAACGCGCTGTACGGCGCGCGCGGAGCGAACGGCGTGATTATGATCACGACCAAAAAGGCCGGAAGAGGAGAGGCCAGAATCACGTTCGACACGCGCATCGGGGTCAATTCCACGGCCATGAAGACGTATGACTACATCAAAGACCCGGCGCTGTGGTACGAAACGTACTACAAGTCGGTCTACAACCAGCGCCTTTCGGCCGGCGACGATCCCGCCACCGCACGCGCCACTACTTTAGACCTCGTGGCGGGCGGCAACAGCTACCGACCCTATACCGTGCCTGCCGGACAGGATTTTATCACGGCCGACGGCAAACTTAATCCCGCCGCCACGCTTGGACGGCTCGTTTCATACGACGGCACGGACTACTGGCTGCAGCCGGACGACTGGTTGAAGGAAGGCACCAAAACCGGCCTGCGGCAGGAATATAACCTGAGCATATCCGGGGGCGAGGGGAAAATCAACTATCTGGCCTCGCTCAGCTATCTGAAAAACGAAGGCATCACTGCCAGCTCGTCCATAGACCGCCTCACCGCCCGTTTCAAAAGCGAATATCAGGCAAAAAGATGGCTCCGCACCGGCTTCAACGTCAGCTATACCAGCAATGCCTACAACAAGAGCAGCGAGGGAACCATCGGCTCAAGCGGCAGCGTGTGGAGCATGGTGACGGCTTTCGGTCCCATCTTCCCGGTTTATATCCGCGACGCCAACAGGAATTTTGTGCGTGACAGCTACGGACAGATCATGTACGATTTCGGCAATACAGCCGGCCTGGATCGCGGGGCTTTTCCGGGAAGCAATCCCATTTTCAACTACAAGTACGACAGGGAGCATACGTCGGACAACGCCTGGAGCGCCAGCGGCTTTGCCGACATCAGCTTCACGGACGACCTGAAGCTGACCGTCAACGGCGGCGTCAACAACAGCGAACTCCGCTATACATACGTGGGCGACCCGTATGCGCGAATCTACAGCTCGACCTCCGACGGCGGATACGTGAGCAAGTCGCACAGCCGCATGCTGTCGTACAACCTGCAGCAGATTCTCAATTATGCCAGAGACTTTGACCGTCACAGCCTGAGCCTGATGGCCGGCCACGAGTATTACAATGATACCAACACCTATCTGTACGCCGTAAAGACCCGGATGTTTTCGTCCGACAACGACGAGCTTGACGGCGCCATCAACGACAACGGCGCTTCGCGGTCGTACCTGAACGTTTACAACAATGAGGGGTATTTCTTCAGGGGACAGTATGATTATGCCGACCGCTACTTCTTCTCCGGTTCGTTTCGCCGCGACGCCTCCTCGCGTTTTGCCGTCGAAAACCGCTGGGGAAACTTCTGGAGCCTCGGCGGCGCCTGGCTGCTGAACAGGGAAAGCTGGTTCGAGGCGCTTGACGCGTCTTTCGTGAATCAGTTGAAACTGAAAGCCAGCGTCGGTTCGCAGGGTAACGACAAAATCGGCAATTACCCTGACGATACCGGCAATTACCTGTACGAAGACCAGTACAACGTCGAAAACGCCAGCGGCGAAATCTCGCTCGTGTTCCGCCAGAAAGGCAACCGGGACATCACGTGGGAGACGAATACGAACACGAACGTCGGGCTGGAGTTCTCCCTGTTCAAAAACCGCCTGAACGTGACGTTCGACTATTTCTACCGCCTGACGTCGGACATGCTGTTTGAATTTTTTGTCGCCCCCTCCAACGGATACACTTCGTATTACGATAACATCGGCGACATGCGCAACCGCGGCTTTGAGCTGGATGTGAACGGAGACGTCGTCCGCGCCGGAGACCTCGTGTGGAACGTGAACTTCAACGTGGCGAAAGTATCAAACAGGATACTCTCCCTGCCCGACGAGCGGAAAACGCTTTCGGTGGAGGGTTACAGCGGTTACACCTGGGCCGAAAACCGGTTTGCCTATCCGGGACAGTTTTTTATCGGCGAGGATCTTCCGCTCTACACTTTCTACGGACGCAAATATGCGGGCGTGAACGATGAGGGCGTCTCCCTCTGGTACAAGGATGTGAAGAATGAAGCCGGCGAGGTCACCGGCCGGGAAACAACGCTCGTCTACAGCGAGGCGACGGATTATCTTCTGGATTCCGCCCTGCCCTCCGTTTATGGCGGTTTCGGCACGACGCTGCAGTACCGTGGCTTCGACCTGGCCGTCAATTTCAATTACCAGCTGGGCGGCCGGGTGTACGACTTTGGCTACGGAAACAGCATGTCTTCCCCGTCCGGCAGTTTTTCCGGCAACATCCACAAGGATTTGCTGGACGCCTGGAGTCCGACGAATACTTCGTCGAACATCCCGCGCCTGAACGGAGGCGACCCGAATCAGGGCGCGCCGTCGGGCACCGTAGTCGACCGGTACATCGCCAAGGCAAGCTATCTGAATCTGCAAAACCTCAACGCGGGCTACACGCTGCCGGCCGCACTGACCGGCAGATGCGGAATATCTTCGCTGCGGATATACGCTTCCATCGAAAACGTGTGGTATCTTTCCACACGGCAGGGACTTGACCCGCGCTACTCTTTCTTCGGATCAACCAACAATCAGGTCTATTCGCCCATCCGTACGGTTTCGGGCGGACTGACCGTTCAATTCTAATCATAATCACGTTGAAAAAAAACAGACAAGATGAAAAAGATAATTCATATCCTAATTGCTTGCGGTACGCTTGCCATGTCAGGCTGTATCGAAGAAACCTTTCCGACCGAATTTGCCACGGAATCGCAGGTGGCAGAATCGCCCATGGCTTTGAATGCCCTGGTGAGCGCCATCCCCACCGCCATGATCGGCTGGGAGAACGAAGCGATGGAACTGTGCAATTACCCCGGCCTGTGCGCCGCGTTCGAAGAGATGACGGAGGATGTGGTGATTGCCGGCTATACGGGCTACAACACGTGGGCTACCTATTCGCGCATGAGCAATCCCACGCATGTCCGCCAGAATTACGCCTGGTACATGTATTATGCCTACATCAAGAACACCAATAATGTGATCGGCCTGATCGACGCCGGCACGCAGGACAGAACCCAGCAGACTTACCTGGGGATTGCCCACGCTTTCCGCGCGTTTTATTACCTGAACATGGTGCGCATGTTCGAGTACAAGTACACGCCGTACTGCCCGCCCGAAAACGACGGGGTGTACGGGCTTGGCGTCCCGATCGTGACGGAGGAGACCACGGAGGAACAGGCAAAGAACAATCCGCGCGTGACGGTGGCGGAAAACTACGAAATGATCTTCGCCGACCTCGCAAAGGCCGAAGAGTATCTGAAAGGGTACGTTCAGACAGCGAAATCGTTCCCGTCCCTGGCCTGCGTTTACGGACTGTATGCCCGCGCATGGCTCGAAAGAGGAACCGCCGGCGTGGCGGGCGCTTACGAAAAGGCTGCGGAATATGCCCGCCGGGCTATCAACGAATGTGGTTACACGCCCATGACGCAGGAAAAGTGGCAGGATCCCGTCAACGGCTTCAACGATGCCGATTTCCAGAACTGGATGTGGGGCGTGTGCATCACGCCGGACAACGTGTCGATGATGGGCGACAGTTTCTACGGCCTCCTGATGGTGGAGCAGACGTGGACGGCCTACGGCTGGCGCGTGGGCCGGAGCGCTTCGCGGAAGTTCTACGAAGCCATTCCCGACAATGATTTCCGCAAATATTCGTGGCTCGACCCCGTGTTTTACGCTTACGGCGACAGGCCGGTAAGCAATTCCTACAACGGACATGAATACAAGCTCGCCATGCCGGCGGACGAAATAAGGAAAGGCATCACGGTAGCGAGCCAGTTTTACGGTTTGCCGTGGATCTACAATCCCATCAAGTTCCGTCCCGCGGACAACGGCTGGGGTACCCAATCCGTCGGCGCGGCCATGGATTACCCGATCATGCGGGTTGAAGAGATGTACCTGATTGAAGCCGAAGCCGTAGCCCGCACAAAGGGCGTGAGTGACGGAATAAGGCTGCTGAACGACTTCATGCGGTACCGCATCTTCGAAGGCTCTTACGATTGTGCGCCCAAAAGCGGCGACCTGGAATCGTTCGTCACCGAACTGATTTTCCAGAAACGGGTGGAATTTTGGGGCGAAGGCGTCAATTACTACGACGCCAAGCGGCTGGCTTTAGGCTTGCACCGCGGCTACAAGGGCATCAATGCCTCGCAATATTTCGTAACCTACGATTTGGACGGCATCTTCCCGCTGTGGAACTGCCGCATCCCCGAATCCGAAAAACAGGGCAATCCCGCGATGATACTCAATCCCACGCCGCTGACTGCCGTAGCGCTCGATTTGTACTGGGCAAAGAGCAATGCGGACCTGACCCGGTATTATGGCTGCGACCTGAACAATCCCGACGGGGAATAAGCGTAACGCCGATACGGCGCTGAAAGAAACCGGCGAAAGCCGGTTTTTTTTTCTTATCTTTGCTGCAACTTTTTAAAATGAACAGGCTATGAAACCGAATGGAAAAAAACGTTTGCCTTACGGCATCTGCAACTTTGAGAAGATAAGAACGGAAGGATATGCGTATGTGGACAAGACGCGCTTTATCGAAATGCTCGAACAGGAAGGGAACGACAAACTGTTTTTCACCCG
>JAIRYY010000349.1 GCA_031267485.1 Tannerella sp. | reverse complement strand
ACCCGCTCGCCCTTCACGCTGACGTTCGACGAGCGCGACCGGGGCAAAACGGCCTACTTCTGTCTCCGCTGGGAAAGCACCCGCGGCGAAAAAGGCCCGTGGAGCGAAATCGTCATGGCAGTCATTCCGTAGGCGCCGGGGCGGCGGATGCCGGAAGGGTATTTCGCGTCGCTGCGGGAAGGCGCTGCGTGGCGGTCCGGCCGGAAGAGGCGAAGGCTGCGGAATTTAAAGAGCAGTCCTGGCTGACGTCCACCCTGACGTGGGATTAGACGAAACGCAGACTGTCAGCTAACTGACAGTCTGCGTTCATCATATAAAATCTGCGTTATCTGCGTGCCGGACGACTTTCGAGTTCTTTGCCGCCTGCCGGAGAGAACGGCAGTCCCTTAGTATCCCGGATTCTGCGGGAAGTCGGCGTCGATGTTCAGGTCTATCTGTTCCTGCGGGATGGGCAGCAGCACGTGATAATCCTGAATGTTCAGTCCCGGATGCAGGGGGTTGTTGTTGTAGCGGCGCACGCGTTCGATCAGTTTGCCTGTGCGGCGGAGCGCGAAGAAGCGACATTCTTCCTGATAGAGCTCACGCGCCCGCTCGTCGAGCAGGTAGTCGATGTCCACCCTGTCCGGCGTCGCCGGCGTGGCGTTTGCGCGGCGGCGTATGACGTTGATGTCTTCCGTTGCCCTGTCGATCTGGCCGGTCTGGATATAGGCCTCGGCGCGATACAGGTATGTTTCGGCCAGGCGCATCGCGTAAACGTCCTTGTAGGAAGCTCCATTGCCCGATGTGGCCGGACTTTCCTGCACGTTGCACGGGTCGAAGAACTTCATGAAGAAAGGATAGATGTACT
This sequence comes from Tannerella sp., assembly GCA_031267485.1. Lineage (GTDB taxonomy): Bacteria > Bacteroidota > Bacteroidia > Bacteroidales > Tannerellaceae > Tannerella. The sequence continues at coordinate 4,757 of JAIRYY010000349.1, read as the reverse complement.
GGCACGTGTCGCGTATCGGGTCGCGTCCCGCTCCCGGAGGATAGAGGCTGAAGTCAATCAGCTGTCCGTGATAGGCGGATTCCGGGTTGTCGAAATAAAAGTCGCGTTTCACCATGTGTCGGGCGTTTCGGATGTCGCGGTCAAAATCCGCGCCCCACACGAGGCGGCTCATGAAGTACGTCGGGCGTATCCACGAAACGCCGCGTCCCAGCGTGTCGGAATATCCCGTGTACTTCCCGTCGATCAGTTCGCCGCGGAAAGCCGTCACCCCGTCCGGCGTGTTGCCCATGCGGAAATAGGCCGGCCCCCAGGCGCGGCTGCCGCGGTTGTTGTTTCCGCCTATCACGCTTGGCCCCTCGAACTGAATGGCCCAGATGTTTTCCGTGTTATCGGCCAGGTTCTGGTTGTCGGTCGCGAACAAATCCCAGAACACGTCGCCCGTGCCCCATACCGAATTGCCGGCGCCGCCGAAACGTTCCGTCATCAGCCGGTAACCCATGTTGTCAATCAGGCGCGTGGACGACTGTATGGCCTCGCTGTACTTGCCCTGCATCAGGTACACTTCCGTCAGCAGATGCAGCGCCGCTCCCCTGGTGATGCGTCCCGGCGCTTCCTCCCGGCCGCGTTCGGGCAGCGTCCCGGCCGCCTGTGTCAGGTCCTCTTCCATGAGTGCGAACGCTTCCGCTTTCGGGCTGCGCACGAAATCCGTTTTTGCCGAGCTTATCACTTCGCGCACGACCGGGACGTCCCCGTAGTTCGACACCAGATGGCGGTAGCACCAGGCGCGGAAGAACTGCGCCTCGCCGTAATACTCGCCTTTTTTGGCTTCGGACGACCAGATGGACGGATCCGACTGCTCGATGTACTGCATGATCAGGTTCGCCCGCTGTATGATGCGGAAAGGCCGCCGCCACCACTCCCGCACGATACCGTTCGTGGAAGTGAAATAGTTCACGTAATCGCACACGAACTTCGTGCTGTTCGGGTCTTCGCCGTGATACGCCACATCCGTGCCGAGACCCTTGTACGTGCTGCTGTGCTCCTGTATTTCCTCTCCGAAGAAGAAATCGTTGCGCACCGACCAGTGGAGGCCGTTGATACCCTGCCGCAGTCCGGCTTCCGTCTGGTAAGCCGTTTCCGGGGCAAGGAAGTCCATCGGTTTTTCTTCCAGGAATGCGTCGTCGTTGCACGCCATCCATGCGGAAGACAATACAAGCGAAATGGCCGCCAGTATGTTTCTGTTCTTTATATATATATTCATATCTTGATTGTTATAAGGTGATTAAAATGCAAACTTGACGCCCGCGACGATGTTGCGCGTGTTCGGTTTATGCTTCCTGTTCTCGTTGCTGTCCGTGTCGTCCGCTATTTCCGGATCCCATCCCTGCCATTTCGTCCACGTGTAAAGGTTTTTCCCGGAGATGTAGATCTGGAGATAGTCAAACCCGCCCAGTCGGGCGAGTATGGCGGGACTGAACTTGTACATCAGCGAGATGTCCTGCAGGCGGATGAAACTCCTGTCCTGGAAAATGCTGCCCGTCTGTGGCTGCGAATTGTAGATGCCCGTAGCGTCCGTCACGCCGTTGTCCGGGCGCCAGTACGGACGTATGTACGGCTGATTCAGGCGGTAAACATCGTCGGAACGGGAAGCGACGTTCAGGTATTCCGCATTGTTGAGCATGAAATATCCGTTTCCTCCCCAGATGGAATTGAGCATGAAATAGAGCGACCAGTTTTTATAAGCCAGCGTATTGTTGAGGCTGAACCTGAAATTGGGCGATTTGTAGCCGACAACCTTCCGGTCGTTATCCGGGTCGATCACGCCGTCGCCGTTCAGGTCCTCGTACTTCCACTGTCCGGGATACCAGCCGGGATAAATCTGTCCCGGCGTCCAGCCCGACGCTTTGCCGTCCACGTAGTCCCACGTGCGGGAAAAATAGTCCTGCTCCGTCCACAGGCCGGTGATGTTGTAATCGTACAGCGAAAGAATCGGTTCGCCGACAAACCAGGAATTTCCGATGTCGCGGTCATTCTCGTCGCCGTACAGTTTTGAAATCCTGTCCCGGCTGAGCGAAAACGTGAGGGACGAGTTCCAGTTGAAATCTTTCGTCTGAATGTTCGTCGACCGCAATTCCAGATCGACGCCTTTCGTCGTGACGCCGCCGATATTCGTCCATCCCTGCTCGAATCCGGACGAGTAGGGGAGTTTCCTTTTCACGAGCACGTCGGACGTCTCGGAAGTGTAAATATCCACCGAACCGGATATCCGGCGGTTTCTGAGCAGCCCGAAATCGACGCCCAGATTGAACGACGACGTCCGTTCCCAGGCCAGCGACGAGTTGGCCAGCTGATCCACGTTCGGATACACGGCAACGCCCGTCCCCGGGCCAAACACCGTGCTGTTGTTGCTCATCTTCGAAAGACTCGTGTAGCGTCCGGCGCCCTGGTTGCCGTTCTGTCCGTACGAAAGCCTCAGCTTCAGGTACAGCCGGTCGCGGAGATTTTCCATGAACGATTCCTCGGAAGCCGTCCAGCCGGCCGAGAAGGACGGCAGCGTCACGTACTTGCTGTTCACGCCAAAGCCGGAAAACCCGTCGCGGCGAACCGTCCCCGTCACCATGTAACGGTTCCTCCACGTATAATTGACGCGTCCCATGTAGGAAAGCCCCGTCTCCTGCCACCGCTGATTCTCGTCCGTGCTAAGCTTCGTTCCCAGCGCCATCTGGGCGAAACCCAGCGCCTCGTTGTCGAAGCCCTCCGATCTGAAGCGGAATTTCTCGCCCGTATATTTCTCGCGGCTGTACAGCAGCGTGGCATTAACGCTGTGCTCGCCGAATGTGCGGAGGTATGTGATGATATGGTTGTAGATCCAGCTCCTTTTCTCCTCCGGATACCGTTCCGCCTTACCCTTGTTCCCCATGCCGTCCGAAACCGTCGACGGATAATAGCGGTTATTCTTCCGGTTATAGTTCGTGTTCGAATAATTGAAGTCGTACGACAGGCCCTCCACGAACGGCACGTCCACCTTTGCACTGGTGACGAAAAACAGGTTGTTGCGGATATCCTCGTCCGTCGCCTTCGTCCGTGCCAGCGGGTGCGGCATGTAGCTTTCGCCCGTCAGGTAAATGGCATAATTATCCGGCGAATCCAGGTCGTTGTCAGCCAGCGGGCTTGCGCCGCGCACGTTTACGTATTCCGGCTCCAGGCCCGAATAATCCTGGTACGAATAATTGACGTTCAATCCCACCGTTATCCAGTCCGTCACCTTGCCGTCCACTTTCGAATTAAACGTAAAGCGCTCCCACTGATCGTTCACGATGATGCCTTCCTCGCCCGTATACGAGCCGGAGATGTAATAATTCACCCTGTCCGTATTTCCCGAATAACTCAGGTCGTAGTTCTGGATAACCGGATTGTCGCGGTTCACCACGTCAAACCAGTTAATCTCATTGCCGGCAAGATAATTAGCCCGTTCCTCCTGCGTGCGCAGGAAAGGCGCCACCACTTCGCGGTTGCCGGCGTCGGGACGCACCGGCCTGCCCGCGTCGCTGCGCGGCCTCTCTTCGGCATACCATTTATAAAGGCTCTGCTGATAGTAATAGTCGGCCATGCGGACGGCATACTGATCGGCGTTCATGTATTTCACCGGATGATTCGTCTCGAACTGCGAGCCATAGTACGCGTTGAACGTAATCTTCGGCCTCTCGCTTTTACCCTTTTTCGTCGAAATGATAACGACGCCATTGGCCGACCTGGAGCCGTAAACGGCCGCAGCGCTGGCATCCTTCAAAACGTCGATATATTCGACGTCGCTCACATTAATGTCATTCAGTTCGCCGTTGTAGATGATGCCATCCAGCACGATCAGCGGACTTTTATTAGCCGACAGCGTCGTTTGACCGCGAATCGAAATATCCGAAGTTCCGCCGGCCATACCCTTGCTCGTGAGGTTAACGCCGGCCATCGTCCCCGACAGCGCCTGCGCCAGGCTCATGTTCGGCAGCGAACTCCTGTCGTCCAGCGTAACGCGGCTGACGGCTCCCGTCAGGTCGCTTTTCTTCATCGTCCCGTAACCCACGACAACGATTTCGTCCAGCGCCGTCACATCCTCCTTCAAAACAATCGCCAGCGACGTCTGGCCGGCCACCTGCACCTCCACCGCTTCGTAGCCGATATAGCTGATAGCCAGCGTGGCATTCCCGGAAACGGTGAAGGAAAACTGCCCGTTCACATCGGAGATAACGCCGTTCGTCGTACCTTTTTCAACAATACTGGCGCCAACAACCGCCTCGCCGCCGATATCCGTCACGATACCGGAAACACGGACATTCTGAGCCTGCAGCAAAACCGCACAGCAAATAATACATGCGGTCATCACTATTCTCCGCAACGTATTCCATTTAATAATAAGTTTTTTATTCATAGATTAATTTCTGATTAAATTATATTTAGTTAATTTCTGTCTCATTTGACGGATGTTTTCTCACCACCCCCCGACATCCAAGCCGGCATCACTCCTCATTCCTTTATCTATCCATAGGCGCTGTCTGTTATCGGTTAATTTTTCATTTCAATTCATCTCCCCCTCGCGTGGGCGAGCCATCCGCTCGCGTGGATGAGCCATATTCTCGAGTCGATGGGCCATATTCTCGAGTCGATGAGCCATATTCTCGAGTCGGCGAGCCATATTCTCGAGTCGATGAGCCATATTCTCGAGTCGATGAGCCATATTCTCGAGTCGATGAGCCATATTCTCG
>JAIRYY010000346.1 GCA_031267485.1 Tannerella sp. | reverse complement strand
AGTTTAGGATTAAACTCGATAGATTCCCCATCAATAGTAATGCGGATGGCGATTGTAAGCAACCCATCTTTGTTTGGTCTTGTCTTTCTTGTAAAGAACAGAATGCGATAAGTACTTTTCATTTTTCTTTCGTTTTAATTCGACAAAATTATTACTTATCGTCAAGAGATTAAAGCCCTCGGAAACGCCAAGTTGTGCCATTATAAGACAATAGATTCCAGCGTATTATCTATCAAATCGTGTGCAGAATCCAGCACTCGTTTTTGCACACGGTTTGCACACAGACAGATTGTCTTTTCATGTCTTTTTCCGGCTTCGATTGGCTATCGTAAAAAACAAAAAAGCCTATTAATCACTGACTAACAGACTTCTTTTCTTTTGTTGGCGTTGGTTGTCTTTCAACCTTTTTGCTATTCCGTGGGCGTTGAGGGATTCGAACCCCCGACCCTCTGCTTGTAAGGCAGATGCTCTGAACCAGCTGAGCTAAACGCCCGATATTCGAAAATAGATAACACTATCTTTATGCCTTTTCTTTTTCTAAAAGACGGCGCAAAGGTATGGATTTTTTTTTTACCTCCAAATTTTTTTTGAGAAAAATGTTTTTTGAAGCCAATTCTTTTTTCTGCCGACCGGTATCAGTACATGTTTTCGCGGTAGAAATCCAGCGATTCGAAGACGAGTTCTTTTTTTATTTCAAGGTTTATGCGGATGTCGCCGATGTTTCCCAGTAACGTGAAATAGATATGTCCGCCTTCGTTTTTCTTGTCGTGCGTCATGTACCTGTATATCGTTTCATAGTCGTCGCAGCGGTAGATAAACGCGGGATAATTTTCTTTGATGAAATTGGTGACTTGCCTGACTATTTCAACGGGCATACCGCATGTCCTGTGCGAAAGGTATAATTCGCTTACGAGGCCTGCGGCTATGGCATGGCCGTGAAGTACCGGACTGTTCCGGCTGAATGAGAGGCTCTCCAGCGCATGTCCTATGGTGTGCCCGAAATTAAGGGCTTTACGGATGCCCGCTTCTTTTGGATCTTCCGTCACGATGCGTTCTTTTATGCCGACGGATACGGCGACTAAATTGTTCAGTTTTTCGATAACAGCGTTTTTTTGCCCGATATCGAACGCCAGGACGTCGTCAAATGATTTCCGGTCGCTTATAAGGCCGTGTTTTATCATTTCCGCATATCCGGAAAGGAGATTGTCCCTGTCCAGCGTTTTCAGAAACGTACAGTCGATTATTACATCGTCGGGCTGGTAGAACGAGCCGATTTCATTCTTCAGGCCGTTGAAATTGATTCCTGTTTTTCCTCCGACGGCCGCATCTACGGATGCCATCAGAGTAGTGGGGATGTTAAGATTGTGCAGTCCGCGCTTGAAAGTGGCTCCGGCAAATCCTCCGAGGTCTGTTACCATTCCTCCTCCGATGTTGACAAGCAGGGAACTTCGGGAGGCTCCGTTTTTTGACAGGATATCCCATATCATTGACACCTGTCTGAGGTCCTTGTGCGTATCTCCCGCTTCAATCGTGATGTATACGGCTTTTAAGGCTGTCAGGACTGCTTCCAGAAGCGGGAGGCAGTTGTCGCGGGTATTTGTGTCGGTCAGCACAAACACTTTGTCGTATCTGTGCGACGACAGACAGGCGCGGAGTTCCAATACGATGTCTGTGGTTATTATAATCATAGTCTGTCTTGATTTAATTTGAAAAATCATCTCATTCAGGAGCGTTCGTATCAGCCAAGGCCTGCCGCATCAAGGATTGCGTCGATAGCCCGGTCCAATCCGTCTTTGTTTTTGCCTCCCGCGGTCGCGAAATGAGGCTGTCCTCCGCCGCCGCCCTGAATGTATTTCGCACCCTCCCTTATCAGGCTGGTAGCATTCAGGCCGCCGGCAACCAGCGAATCGCTCAGCATGACGACCAGTCCGCATTTCTCATTATCCTCTATGCCTGCGATGAAGAAAACTTTTTCCTCGACGGGAAACTCGCCTTTTATCTGGAATGCGATATCCTTGAATGCTTCGAGGTTGCTGCCGCCCTTGAACATAAGAAGTTTGACGCCGTTTCTTTCGACTGCATGCGACAGGATTGCCGTCTTTAGCGAAGCGACTTTTTCCTTCAGATATTCCGTCAGCTGTTTTCGCAGTTCCACATTTTCCGCGATGGATTTTTTTATTGTCATGGATAAGTTCGGCACGTTGTTGAACATGGCGCGCAACTCGCGGATGGAATCCTGGGCATGGTAGTACAGTCTGTCCGCGCTTTCTGCGGTGACGGCTTCCACGCGGCGCACGCCTGCGGCGATGGAACTTTCGCTTACGACGTACATGGAGCCAATCATTCCCGTTGACGGAATATGCGTGCCTCCGCACAGTTCTATGGAAGAACCAAACCGCACGACGCGCACCTCTTCTCCGTATTTCTCTCCGAACAGCGCCATGGCGCCCATATTTTTCGCTTCGGCGACAGGCATCCGGCGATGCTCGTCGAGCGCGATGTTTTCCCGTATCTTACGGTTTACAATCGTTTCCACCTCGCGTATTTCCCCGTCTGTGACCTTTTGGAAATGGGAAAAGTCGAAACGGAGCGATTCGGGCGAAACGAACGAGCCTTTCTGTTCCACGTGCGTTCCCAGGACTTCGCGCAACGCTTCGTGCAGAAGATGTGTTGCCGAGTGATTACATTCGGTACGGACGCGCATCTCTTTATTAACCTGCGCGGTGAACGGGGCTGCGACATCCTCCGGCAGTTTCAGGGCGATATGTACCGGAAGATTGTTTTCGCGTTTCGTGTCAATGATTTCCGTTATTGCGCCGTCTGCCGAGACGAGCCGCCCGCAGTCGCCGACCTGCCCTCCCATCTCCGCATAGAACGGGCTTTTATCCAGCACGAGCTGATATAATTCCCTGTTCTTTTGTTTTATTTTGCGGTAACGCAGTATCTCCGCGTCACATTCGAGCATATCGTAACCGACGAACTGTGTGTCGCCCTCCCTGACGACCGTCCAGTCGCCTGTTTCGACTGCCGCGGCATTACGCGCGCGGTCTTTCTGTTTCCGCATCTCCGCGTTGAACGTTTCCATGTCGACATCCATACCGTTCTCGCGGAGGATGAGTTCCGTCAGGTCCGACGGGAATCCGTAGGTATCATACAGCACAAATGCGTCGGTTCCGTTCAGCGTCCGCCGCTCCGCCGCTTTCGCCTCCTCCATCTTTTTATCAAGCAGGCGGATTCCGGTTTCGAGCGTATGCAGGAAGGAATCCTCCTCCTCTTTCATGACCTTGCCTATCAGTTCCTGCTGGGCGACAAGTTCGGGGTATGCAAGTCCCATTGTATCGACCAGGACGGGGAGAAGTTTATACATAAACGCCTCTTTGCGTCCGAGGAAAGTATATCCGTAACGGACGGCGCGGCGCAGGATACGGCGTATCACGTACCCGGCCTTGGCGTTTGACGGCAACTGCCCGTCGGTAATCGAGAACGCGATGGTTCGTATATGGTCTGCGATAACGCGCATTGCAATATCTTTCCGCCGGTCCGTACCGTACGGAGTTCCGGCCATGTCGGCAATCGCCTGTATAAGCGGCTGGAACACATCGGTGTCGTAGTTCGACGTTTTGCCCTGCAGGGCCATGCACAGGCGCTCGAAGCCCATTCCGGTATCAATCACCCTGTTCGGTAGCGGTTCGAGCGAGCTGTCGGCCTTGCGGTTGTACTGCATGAATACAAGGTTCCAGATTTCTATCACGAGCGGATTGTCCTTATTGACCAGTGTTGCGCCCGGGAGGGCTTTGCGGTCTTCCTCGGGCCGCAGGTCGACGTGTATTTCCGAGCACGGGCCGCACGGGCCGGTATCGCCCATTTCCCAGAAATTGTCCTTTTTGTTTCCTCCGAGAATATGATCTGCCGGAAGATATTTCTCCCAGAATCCGGCCGCTTCGCTGTCGCGTTCCAGATTTTCGGCGGGGCTTCCCTCGAAAACTGTTGCGTAAAGCTGTGCGGGATTGAGGTGCAGCGTGTCGACCAGATATTCCCATGCCCATTCGATGGCTTCTTTCTTGAAATAATCGCCGAACGACCAGTTGCCCAGCATCTCGAACATGGTATGATGATAGGTGTCATGCCCGACTTCCTCGAGGTCGTTATGTTTCCCGCTGACGCGCAGGCATTTTTGCGAATCGACGACGCGCGGGTATCTGATCGGCGTATTGCCGAGGATGATATCCTTGAACTGATTCATGCCGGCATTGGTAAACATCAGCGTCGGGTCTCCTTTTATCACCATGGGCGCTGACGGTACGGCATGATGATTTTTTAATGCAAAAAACTGCAGGAACGATTCCCTGATTTCTTTCGCTGTAAGCATATTCGTATTTTGATAATTCGTTAATTAATTAAAAACAGTTTGCAATTATCTGAAAACAGTTTGCAAAAGTACTGTAAATAATTAATTTTGCAGTAAAATATAGAAGAAATTTTTAAGAAGAAGATATTACATGGGAATTTTCAGATCGCGGAAAACATATTATTTATACAATCCAAAGACGCTTGAATACGAGAGGATTTATCCTTCGGCAAAAGAGCGTTTCGTGATTATCCTGCGGAATCTCAGCCTGGGGCTGCTGATTGGGTCAAGCGTTTTTTTCGTGTTTATCTACGTCTTCGATTCCCCGATGGAAGCGTTGCTCAGAAAGGAAAACACGTTGCTTCAGACCCAGTACGGCATGCTTTTGAAAGAGCTTGGGCAGGCAAATGATGTCCTGGAAGATTTGCAGGAGAGGGACGAACATCTGTATCGCGCCATTTTTCATGCCGATTCGATACCGATGTCCATACGGAAATCCGGCTTTGGAGGTTCAAACCGTTATGAACATCTGAAAGGATTGCCCAATTCCGACCTTGTGGTAGAGACGGCTAAAAGGATGGACGTCCTTAAAAAACAGCTTTACATACAGTCCAATTCACTGGAAGAACTGATCGACCTCGGCCGGGACATGGAGAATAAGATACGCTGTCTTCCGGCCATTCAGCCTGTCGCCAACAAGGATCTTAAACGCATGGCGTCCGGTTACGGAATGCGCATCGATCCGTTCTATCACATCCCCAAGTTTCATTCGGGGATGGATTTTTCGGCCGATGTCGGGACGGAGATTCATGCCACCGGCGATGGCGTTGTCATACAGGCGTCCTGGAAGCAGGGCTACGGCAATTGCATCATTATTGACCACGGGTATGATTACAGAACGCTGTACGGACATATAGACAAATACAAGGTAAGGGTCGGCCAGAAAATTTCGCGCGGAGAAATTATTGCGACCGTGGGAAATACCGGCAAATCAAAAGGCCCGCACCTGCACTACGAGGTTATATACAGAGGGATTCATGCCAATCCTGCAAACTATTACTTTCAGGATCTGACGCCCGAAGAATATGACCGGATGTTGCAGCTGGCAGGAAATAACGGGCAGGTAATGGACTGATGATGGACTGATAATGGAAAATACGGCTGCTTCCAGGATTTATTATTCGATAAAGGAGGTCGCTTCGTCCCTGGGAGAGGCGGAATCGACGCTGCGGCATTGGGAAAGGGAGTTCCCGGACGTTATTTCCCCTAACCGCAAAGGCCGCGACATTCGTTTCTATTCGGAAAAAGACATCGAAAGCGTACGTTTGATAAAATATCTCAGGCGCGATTGCGGCCTGACGTCGGATGGCGTGCGCAAAAAACTGAAGAACAGCAGGGAGCGGGAAAGTGCGGCCAGACATGCCGACATCGTGTGGCGCCTCAAAAACATAAAGGCGGAACTCCTGCTGCTGAAAGAGGCCATGGATGAAGTCGAAAGGATAAAAGGCGCGGAATAGCGCCTGCCCGCGATTATCCGTTCTGCAGGATATCTTCCTTTTTTCCGGGTTCGCCGGGTTCCGGGCGGGCGTCGGGGCTGAAAGGGTTGAAGTAATAAATATTCAGGCTGTCCAGGTATTCAAGAAACAGCGGCAGTTTTTGCATGAAAAGCGAACATTCTTTTGACCTTGCCGGCGTCCACGCCGCCTCCGCAACGGCTGCAAGGCGCGGGAAGACCATATAGTCCAGCCGTTTCCCGTCGCCTATGCGCTCCGTCCATACGGACATCTGCAATCCCATGATCCGGTCTTCAAAGTCTTTCATCAGATGAGCGACGGGCTCCGGGAACCTGTAAATATCTTCCAGCGTATTATATCCGTTCCAGAAACGGCCTGTCCGGTGGCTTCCATACTGCACGAAGTCGCCATACAGCGGACGACGCGGCGTCATTATCACCCTGAAACCCTGCTCCAGCGCTTTCACGAGCTGATCTTTCCGGTCGTGCCGCCACCACATGACGACCGCTTTCGAGGGAGAAAGGCCCGCATCGACGATCTCGTCCCAGCCGATGACCGTCCGGCCTTTGGAGGCTACCGTATCGGCGACGCGGCGTATGAAATAATGTTCCAGCCCGGTTTCGTTCTTCAGGTCTTTTTCTTTTATAAACTGCTGTATGCCGGCATCGTCGAACCAGCTCCGGTTGCCGTAATGCACCTCGTCGCCGCCGAGATGGATATAGGGGGACGGGAAGAGGGCGACGATCTCGTCGAGCACATGGCCTATAAAGTCATAGGTCTCGTCACGGCACGGGTGAAACGTAAAGTGGCGCCACCGTCCCTCGCCGCCGCCCGATATTTCAGGATAGGCGCGGCACACCGCCGTTGCGTGTCCCGGCATGTCAAACTCGGGCACTACCATGATGTGGCGTTCGGCGGCATAGGCGACAATCTCCCGGATCTCTTCCTGCGTGTAAAAGGCGGCGGGGGCATCCGGGTCGTGATAATTGCCCCTTGCGCCGACGGACGTCAGCTCCGGGTAGCGTTTGATTTCAATCCGCCACCCCGGCTCGTCCGTCAGGTGCCAGTGAAAAACATTCATCCTGAGCGACGCCATGATATCCAGATACTGCTTCACCTTTTCCCGGCCGAAGAAGTGACGGCTCTCGTCGAGCATAAAACCCCGCCATTCATAGCGGGGAGAATCTTCAATCCGGCACACGGGCAGCGCTCCTCCGTGGAAGCGGATAAGCTGCAGCAGCGTCTCTTTCGCATAAAAAAGCCCGCTCTCCGACGAGGCTTCCATGCGCACCCCGCCGGGAAAGATATGAATGGTATAAGCGTCCTTCTCCATTTTTGCCGACTTCGCACCCGCCGCCGTCAGCGTCAGGCGGACTTCACCGGCGTCCGCACCGCCTGCCGGACGGATATTTTCCGCCTTCACCCGTTCCTGCAGGTCCGAAGCCAGTTTTGCGGCATACGCATCCGTCCCGTCGAAAACGGTATTTTCATTTACGTTAAAGACGCCTTTTCCACTGTCATATCCGGCCGGAGACGGGAAGAGACTGACCTGAGACGATGCGGCTTCCGCAAACAGGACGAGAAGCAACACAATCAGCACATTTTTCTTTATACGGATAACGGTTCCGCATGCAACGGATGAATCTGCCATAATATTTTTTGTTTAAAAGTCCGCAAACATACGCAAAAATGTCCGGCAATACAAATTCCGCGAACCTTATTGTCCTTTTGCCGCATCACGACGGAACAGTACCGGGAATGACCTCCGCGCGGGGGTGGGGGAAATCTCCGCGCACCGCTCACAGGGAATGTCCGCAGAAAAACGTTCTGCACGAGGCTCTGAAGATGAATGACTGCATCCCCGTAAAGCCGGCAGGCGCGGATGTTGCCGGTAATTTGCGGTTTCCGGACTTGCGTATGAAAACACAGGATGTGAAGTCCGGTATTTTCAGTCTGTTTTGTCTTTCGGGTAATTACCCGAAACGTTTTTCCGACTGATTTTGTCTCTGTCTTCAAAAAGACAGACGTTTTTCCGATTGATTTTGCCTCTGTCTTCAAAAATACAGACGTTTTTCCGATTGATTTTGC
>JAIRYY010000342.1 GCA_031267485.1 Tannerella sp. | reverse complement strand
ACGGCACGCACCTCCTGGACGCCCTGATAAGGGAGGGATTCCATGTGAAAAAAGTCTTGGCTCCCGAACACGGGTTTCGCGGGACGGAGGAGGCGGGAGCGAACGTGAAGAACAGCATTGACGGCCGAACGGGCTTGCCGGTTGTTTCCATTTACGGCAAAAACAACAGGCCGACATTCTCGCAGCTGTCCGACATCGACGCCGTCATTTTCGACATTCAGGACGTGGGCGTACGGTTTTACACTTACATAAGTACTCTGCACTATGCGATGGAAGCGTGCGCCAAAAACGGGAAGGATTTTATCGTGCTCGACCGTCCCAATCCCAATGACTATATAGACGGGCCGGTTCGCGCCAAAGGGTTTTCATCGTTTGTCGGCGTAGACCCGATACCCGTTCTTCACGGACTTACGGTGGGGGAACTTGCCCGCATGATAAACGGAGAGGGGTGGCTGTCGACGGGGAGAAACAGTTGCCGCCTGACGGTCGTTCCGATGAAAAACTGGCGTCACGGCCAGCCATACCGCCTGCCGGTCAAACCGTCGCCCAACCTGCCGAACGACGTGTCCGTCCGGTTATATCCATCCCTGTGTCTCTTCGAGGGCACGAACATCAGTGTCGGGCGGGGTACGCACTTTCCGTTTCAGGTACTGGGCAATCCCGACAGAAAGTACGGGAGTTTCATTTTCATGCCGCAGCCGCTGGCGGGTATGGACACAAATCCCATGCATAAAGGGAAAACGTGCTACGGCGTTGACCTCAGAAACAGTCCGTTTAAAGGCGGACTGTCCCTGCAGTTCCTCATCAGCTTTTTCGAAAAATCCGGCCGCGACGGGAAAACGTTCTTTGCACGTCCCGACTGGTTCGACCTGCTGGCGGGGACGGACATGCTCCGCCGGCAGATCACGGAAGGCCTGAGCGAGGAGAAAATCCGCGCATCCTGGCGACCGGAGTTGGACGCCTATAAAAAAACACGTAAAAAATACCTCCTGTACGATGACTTTTACAGATAAATGCGGCAGATATTTCCGTGCGGCCGTCATATTTTCGGCGCTTATCTCCTGCAGGGAGAAAGGCAATGACGAAGAGGTGGATTCCGAATGGGTCGGCAATCAAAGCCACATCTACGAATATGGCATCTGCGTGGATTCGCTTGACGTAACGAACTACACCATCAAAAGCGGAGACAGCCCCTCGGCCATATTCCGACAACTCGGGTTTTCGGCCGTCATGACCGACAAACTGTGCAGGGCGTCCGCCGAAGCGCTCGACCCTAAAAAGCTGCGGGCCGGCATGACCTATACGACCATTACCGCGCAGGACAGTCTTGCTGCCATTCAATACATCGTCTTCGCAAAATCACTGACCGGTTTTTCCGTCATCGACATCACGGGCGACAGTATCAAAGCGTACGAATATATCAAGGAAGTCCGGCTGGAACGCCGCTATATGGAGGGCGAAATAACATCGTCCCTTTGGAACCTGATAAAAAACAACGGGGGCAACCCGTTGCTGGCGCTGAAAATATCGGATATTCTCGCATGGCAGGTTGATTTCTTCGATGTGAAAGCGGGCGATTCCTTTCGCGTATCATATGATGCGGCGTTTATCGACGACACCACGGAGCTGAATATATCATCCGTCGAAGGGCTTGTTTTCGTGCATCAGGGCAGGGAATTTACCGCAATCCCCTTTACGCAGGACAGTACGCGCGAATATTTCGACGCGCAGGGGAACAGTCTGCGCCGGGCGTTCCTGAAAGCGCCGCTGGACTTTTTCCGGATAACATCGAGATTCTCCAACGCCCGTTTTCATCCGATACTCAAACGGTACCGCGCTCATCACGGCGTCGATTATGCCGCCCCCGTCGGAACGCCGGTAAAAACCATCGGCGACGGGACGGTCGTGGCGAAAGGTTTTGATTCGAATGGGGGAGGCAATTTTGTGAAAATAAAACATAATTCCGTTTATACGACCACCTACATGCATCTGAGCCGTTTTGGCAGCGGGATACAAAACGGCGCGCACGTCAGGCAGGGCGCTGTCGTCGGCTACGTCGGCTCGACAGGCCTTTCCACCGGACCGCATCTCGATTTCCGCGTACACAAAAACGGACAGCCGATTGATCCGCTGAAAATGGAATCGCCCCCCTCCCACCCTGTCAAAACGGAACTGCGAAGCAGTTTCGAGACCGTTAAACAGAACGTGCTGGCCGAAATGGACAGCCTGCAAAATGTAATAAAAAACTAATCAATAAATATAGTTATGAAAATATTTGGAAACATCATCTGGCTTATATTCGGAGGCATTATAACCGCCATTGAATACGCCGTATCAAGCATTCTGCTGATGGTTACAATCATTGGCATCCCGTTCGGGCTGCAGTCGCTGAAACTTGCACGACTTGCACTGTGGCCTTTCGGCAGCAACGTCGCGGACAGCGTAAAGTCCGGCGGCTGCCTGAACGTCATAATGAACGTACTGTGGATCGTATGCGGGGGATTCTGCATCTGCCTTACCCACCTGTTTTTCGGCCTGCTGCTGTGCGTCACCATCATCGGCATACCTTTCGGCGTGCAACATTTCAAAATGGCGGGGCTGGCGCTCACTCCTTTCGGCAAAACGATTTCCTGACAGTCCGTTTTTTAGCGTTCTATCAGCGGATATTTTTCCCGCGCTTCTTCGCGTGAACAGGCGTTGAAGTGCCACCATTCGCTTGCGACGGATTTGAAGCCGGCTTTTTCCATGATGCGCCGGAGAAGTTTTCGGTTTTTATATTCCGACGGGGTGATGCGGCGTCTTTTCAGGAGATCGTCCTCCCTGTCCGTATGCGATTCCGGCCCGAAGAAGTCAAAGGGCGTTCCCATGGACAGCCATTCGCCGTTTTTGTCCACCAGCGTGACGTCAACGGCCAGGCCGTAATTATGCAGTCCTCCGCCTTTCACGGGATCGGCCACATAATATCCGTTATCGGTCTTTTTTGCCCATTCGTCCATTTTCCGCTGCACTTCCATCGGACGCGCCGCATCGTAAATCAGAAGGGAGAGGTCCGGCCGTTCGCTTCGCAATAAATCCTGCGCGCGGATGAGCATCCGGGCTGCACGCGGGTGAACCCAGGCCTTTGTCAGTTTGGAATTATACAGGGGTTTCCCGGTAAAGTTATCCGCAGTCCCGTATACAAGGTAATACTGTATCGCCGGTTCCCAGAAACATACATCGACAAAGCCCAGTTTTTTCATCTTCGCATCCCAGTCGTATTCGACGGTTTTCTTATTTTGGGCGTTGCCGCGCGAAGCAGACAGACACAGGCATGCAATGATGAATATGCGGAAATATTTCATAAAAAGTCGGGATTTCAAATCGTACCGTATCAATTATCCATTGTCAATTATCAATTATCAATTGATTACCGTCCGTTCCACATTGACGGAACGTTTCAGGAAAAAGGAAGCCGCTTCCGAAAATTTCTCTTCCGATTCGGTGGTCATAAACCGACATTCCCCGTTCCTCGACAAGCGGCGTGCCATTTCGGGATGGCGCATGAGATAATCCTTCAGGCTTTTCGCCACACAAGGCCCCTGAGAAAACAGATGAACTCCTCCGGGCAGATACTTGCGTATTTTGGCTTCGAGCAGCGGATAATGCGTGCAGCCAAGCGTCAAGGTGTCAATCAGCGAATCGGCCGCAAACAGATGTTCCATGTTTTTGCGGACGAAATAATCGGCGCCGGCGCTGTCGTGCTCCCGGTTTTCCACAAGCGGCACCCACATCGGGCAGGCTTCGCCGGTCACCGTCATATCGGGATAAAGTTTGGCAATCTCCAGGGAATACGAACCGGAAGAAATAGTGCCGGCAGTTCCCAGAATGCCGATATGCCGCGTCCGGCTCAGCGGGCCGAGCATTTCCACCGTAGGCCGTATGATACCCAGCACTCTGCGGGAAGCGTCGTCCGACACGGGCAGGTCAAGCTGCTGTATCGTGCGCAGCGCCTTTGCCGATGCCGTGTTGCAGGCAAGTATGACTAACGGGCATCCCTCGCCGAAGAGTCGCATCACGGCCTGGCGGGTAAACCGGTAAACAATCTCGAAAGAACGGGATCCATAAGGCGCGCGGGCATTGTCGCCAAGATACAGATAGTCATATTCCGGCAACAGACGGCGTATATCATCGAATATGGTCAGTCCGCCATAGCCCGAATCAAATATACCCAAAGGACATTTTCCGTTCATAAAAAAAAGACTCCCGTTTATAAAAACTCGGATGCCTGCTCCCTTAAAGGTACAGGCATCCGACACACTATGGCAATTTCACATCCCTATTATTACAAAAAACATGAATCTATTTCAGTCCCAGTTTGGCTTTCACCTTATCCGTCGCATCAATCGCATTACTTCCAATATAATACATCATCTGGGGAGAAGTGACGTAGGCATACCCGTTTTCATCGCCCACTTCCTTAATCGCCTTGAGTATTTTTTCATTCAGAGGAGTAATCAGCTCACCCTGTTTTTTATCTATTTCTTCCCGCGCCATCGGCACGAAATTTTCTATACGCGTCCGCAGTTCCTCAATTTCCTGCATGCGAAGCACTCTGATATTTTCAGTCAGCGAGTCGCCTTTTGCCGTCAGATCGGAATATTTACGGGTATATTCATCCTCCATGGTTTTCATGGCATCCTGATACTGCTTGGCATACGCGGCCATTTCTTTTTCCACCTCCGAAAGTTCAGGTAAAAGGTTAAAGATTTCCTGTTGATTAACTACGGCGATTTTCATTTCCTGAGCTGCCAATCCCAATGGAAAAAGCAGCAATACTGATACGATAAGATTTTTCATTTTATTCCTGTTTAATTAATTATTTCGTTCGTAAAACAAAGTGCGCAAAGGTAAAATAATTATTTTGAATATCCCAATTTTGCGAGCACTTCATTGCTAATATCTATTTTGGGAGAGGCATAAATGACGCTCGCCGCCGACGCGCGGTCGACAATCACCTGATATCCCTTATCTTCCGAAATCGCCTTGACGGCTTCATAAATCTCGTCCTGTATGGGTTTCATCAGCGATTCGCGTTTTTTGTAAAGCTCGCCTTCCGCGCCAAAATACTTGCGTTTCAGTTCCTGCGCCTCCTGCTCCTTTTTTATGATTTCTTCCTCCCGTTTGGATTTCATCTCGGCGGAGAGAAATACAAGTTCGCTCTGATAGTTCTTGTACATATTCTGCGCTTCCTGCTGCAGTACTTCAATCTCGCCCTGCCATTTCTCGGAAAGCTGGCTGAGCTGTTCGTTTGTCATTTCATACGCCGGAATATTTTTAAATATATATTCCATGTCTATAAGCGCGAATTTCTGCGCTACGGCTGTCATTGCCAGCGAACTGAACAACACCATACTCCATGTTAAAAATACTCGTTTCATACCTATATAATTTATAATAAATGTCAAAATTCCTGTCCGAGTATGAAGTGGAAGTTGCTGCCTCCCCTGTTCGACGAGCCGTAAGGACGGTCGAAACCGTACGCCCAGTCAATCCCCATAAGGCCGATCATGGGCAGGAAGATACGCACTCCGACGCCGGACGAACGCTTGAGGTTGAACGGCTTGAAATCTGCGATACTGTTCCAGGCATCTCCGGCTTCGCCAAATACGAGTCCGTAGATCGTACTCGAAGGTTCAAGAATCAGCGGATACCGCAATTCGAGCGACAGGCGCGAATATGCACGGGCATTGGGCATCGACGAATTATTTCCGGCTATTGCCCCGTTGTCATATCCCCTCAATGCGACCGTTTCCTGATAGTAGCTGTAGCCGCCCGTCATGCCGTCGCCTCCCACATAGAAAGTGCCGAACGGAGATTTCTTATATCTGTTGTAGTCGCCAATCCAGGCGAGTTCAACGCGCGACATAAGCACGGGCGTGCGTTGCGGGCCGCCGTACTGAGGAAGCGTCAAAAGGGGTATGAACGTTTTACTCTTGAATCTTATCTTGTAATATTCCACCAATTTATATTTTAGCGCATCGGAGGTTATGTTTTTATAATCCTTGCCGTCAAACAGCGAATAAGGCAGCGTGGATGTTCCCGAAATCATAAACTGCGAGCCGAAACGGGTATAAAGCGGATTGTCTATCGAATTGCGCTGCAGAACGAGTTCCAGGTTAATATCGTGGTATTTGCCGTTTTCCGACAGTCCCAGCTGATAATAACCGCTCGTCCATTCATGCAGCATATACATCTGATAATTCATCGTTGCCATAAACTGGAAATAGTCGTCCGGCCAGTCGAGGCGTTTTCCGTATCCCAGGGAGAAACCGAGAATCTGCATGTATTTGCTCTTGTCGTAGGCGCTTTCATAAGAAGCGCCATAATCATAGCCATAACCGCTGTATCCACTATATCCGCTGTAATAATTGCTATAATAGCTGTTCATAGCCTGGCTTTGCAACTGGTTGTAATAGCGGGTATTTATATCGGTATAACGGGAGAAATAAGCGCTGAGGGAGAGCGAGTTTGGCCGTTTGCCGCCGAACCAGGGGTCAAGGAAGGAGATGCTGTATGCCTGATAATACTGGGCGTTCGTCTGTCCGCTGATATTGAGGGTCTGGCCTTCGCCCTGCGGGATGATTCCCTTATAGGTCTTCGTGTTTATCAGATTTTTAAAGGAGAAGTTGGTAAATTTCAGGCCAAGTTTGCCGATAATACCCGTCTGTCCCCAGCCGAGCGAAAACTCGACCTGGTCGTTCGCCTTGGACGTAAGATTATAAATAAGGTCGACCGTTCCGTTATCGGGATTCGTGCTGAAATCGGGCTTCATTGCCTCGGGATCGAAATGTCCCATTTGAGCCAGCTCCCTAAAAGAACGCATCAGCGCGTCGCGGCTGAACAGATCGCCGGGCTTTGTGCGCAGTTCGCGCCGGACAATATCTTCATACAGACGGTCGTTACCGTTGATAACCACCTTGTTTATCGACGCCTGCGGCCCTTCCAGGATTCGCACTTCCAAAGCGATGGAATCGTTATTGACATCCACTTCCACCGGATCGGCCTGCGCAAACATATATCCGTTGTTCGAATATACGTTCATCACCGCATCTTCGTCCGAGTACATCCTGTCCATCAGTTTTTTCTGATTGTAAACATCGCCGGACTTCATATTCAGCAACGTTTCGAGATAGTCGGACGAATATTTCGTGTTACCCACGAACCGGACATCTTTAAGGTAGTATTTCTGCCCTTCGTCAATCGTAAGGTAGATGTTCACGCGCTTTTCATTAAACGGCACAACGCTGTCGGAAAGAATAACCGCATCACGATATCCAAACTCGTTATACTTGTCAATCAGATTCGTTTTGTCATTTTCGTATTCAACGGATGTGAATTTTTTCGTGCTGAACAGTTCAAGCCAGCTGTTCCGGAAACGCTCCATCATGCTAAAACGCTCGTTCGTTTTCTTCATCGCCTTGCGAAGCTGGAAATCGGTAAGCATGCTGTTTCCGGTAAAATAAATCTTCTGTATCTTCGTCTTCTCGTTCTTATCAATATTTATATCGACGCTCACCTCCCCGTCCTTGTTCGGGTCAGGTTTTTCCACGATATCCACATCGATATTCTTGAAGCCCTTGTCGTCAAAATACTTTTTAATGAGCGTCTTCGCACGGTCAATGATATGAGGCGTGATCTGATGGCCTTTACGCAGGTTCAGCTTCGCCTCAAGATCCGTGCGTTCGCCTTTTTTCACTCCGTTGTAACTGATTTCCGAGATACGGGGGCGCGGCCTGAGGCGTATTTCGAGCCACACTTTATCCTCTTCTATTTTTGAGGCAAGGATTTTCACGTCGGAAAACAGTCCCTGGCGCCAGAAACGATTCACCGCATCCGTGATTTCACTGCCGGGAACATTGACCTCATCGCCAACCTTCAGCCCGGAAAATCCGATCAGGACATAGTCCTCATAATTGGTGGCTCCGGTAATCTTAATGTTCTGAATTTTATATTTCTTTTGAATAAAGGTATACAAAATTTCCGGCGCTTCTTCTTCAGGAACCGTATCCTGAACAGTCAAGACCGCCGTATCGGGAAGAAGATCCGTCACCGGCACGCTATCGGCGTTTTGCGATAATCCCCAAAAAGAAAAGCTCAAAAATGTAAAAAGCAACAATGTTTTTTTATCCATATGTCAGGATTTAGTTATTTGCTCACTTGTCTTGCCGAAACGTCTCTCTCTCTGCTGGTAAGACAATATGGATTCATAAAATTCATTCTCTCTGAAATCAGGCCAGTAAATGTCCGTAAAATATAATTCCGCATAAGACAGCTGCCACAGCAGGAAATTACTTATCCGCTTTTCCCCCCCGGTTCTTATCAGCAGGTCGGGGTCCGGCATGTCGCCCGTCGTCAGATAAGAGGAAAAAAGCGCTTCGTCCACATCTTCGGGATTCAGTCTGCCTTCCCGTACATCTTCCGTCATGCGCCTTGCCGCCCGGACAATCTCCCAGCGGGAAGAATAGCTGAGCGCCAGCGCCAGCGTCGTCCCGGTATTGACCGACGTTTTTTCCAGACATTCCGCCAGCGTGCCGCGAACATCGGCAGGCAAACGCCTGATATCTCCGATAGCCGTCAGGCGGACGTTATTCTTCATCAAATCCGGCGTTTCGCGAAGTATGGCAGCAATCATGATAGACATCAGCACATTTACTTCTTCGTCGGGACGTCGCCAGTTCTCCGTGGAAAAGGTATAGATGGTCAGGTATTTAAGCCCTATGGCAACTGCAGCCTCCACTACCCTGCGGACAGAGACGACGCCTTCGCGGTGCCCCTCGCTCCGTTCCCGTCCGTGGCTCCTGGCCCAGCGTCCGTTCCCGTCCATAATGATAGCCACATGCTGCGGCAGTTTACCATAATCTATTTCTTCTCTCAGTGACATTTTATCGACGTCTAATATATTCCGTTTTTATCATTCTTGTTGCAATTACAGTCGCGAAGACCAAAGTCATACGAGACCGAAATTGCCAACATAGAGTACCAGTCCTTGTTTTTCCAGGGGCTGCTCCTCATATCATACGGATTGTCCAGCAAACCGTTTCCTCCGTTTACATCAAGCCCATCCCCGAACAGTTTGCGAACAGACCATTCCGCACCAATATTGATACGGTTTTTAAGTTTGTACTTAACGCCTGTACCGACCGAAATGTGGGGGCTGAAGAAAGTTTCTCCGCCACCGGGCGCGACCGACAGTCCCAGTCCTCCCATTATATACGGCGCAATCCGTTTCGTATACAGATACTGATATTTGTCGCTGTACGGGAAGAAGTTAAATTCCGCCTGCCCTCCCAGGTCAATGACGTTCCGGTCGAAATCGGCCTGCGCATTATTGGGAAAAACATTCGCAAGGCCTTCCGTCGAACCGGTAACGCGCGCCCAGGCAAGATTCGCCTTAAAAGCGACGCGAAAATTGGCATTGTAGCGAAACAGAACGCTTGCCGACGGGTTCATGTTTCTGAATGCGGCGTTCTTATTGGCATCGCCCATATAAAACGCCCCCCCAAGCATGCCTCCTATTTCGTAAAGGTATTCCTGCGCCCCCAGCCTGAAAAGGGAGAAGCACAAAAACAGAAGAATACCCGTCCGCCGAAAAAAAGTTAATTTCATCCGTCTTTTAGTTTTACAAAAACCGTCAAAGTTCGCATTTGACCTTTCTTTCTAACGGAAAAACCCGCATAAAATTATATTATGCAGACTTCTATTCTTTCCCGAAGCCAAGACAGTTAATCCGTCCGCGCCACAATTCGTTCAAAATATTCGTATCTTTACCTGCCTTTCCGCCGAAAAGCAGTACATAATCATTCTTATCAACAATAACCGAAGAAAAGCCTCTGGCTTCATATTCTTCGGGCATTACATGAACCGTGTCCTGCTGCCATGTGACGCCCCGGTCTTTCGAATAATAGACATCGCTCAACGCCGTTCCCGTTTCGTCGATTCCTCCCGTGACATAAAAAAGTCCGTCGTACTGAAAGAACGCCACGCCCTCGCGTTTCGAAAACGTCGCCTGTTCATTGGTCAGAGGAACCCAGGTCGAACCGTCTATCGTAGACCATGCCATATTCGACAACTCATTGCGGCCGTCACGTCCGGACGATACCGTTAAATACGGATAATACATCACCTCGTGATTCAACGCGCCAAAACCCGACACCGGGAATGAGGCGGGAATTTCGTCGCCCGGCCGCCATTTCATATTTTTATCCATAACGGCAAACGTCAACGCTTCGCCGACTTTCGAAATAACCGACAAGACGGTGTCCACTCTGGCACGGCCTCCGGGAACAGAACCCAGTAACGATTTTATTTCCGGCGCATTTGCAACCGGCGACCAGGCCTGTCCGTCAGCCGAACGGTACAGCAGGCCTTTCCCGTCAAACACATACAGAGCGCCCCCATATTCCGTCAGCTGTTGCAGCACGGCGCCGGCGGGGAAACCGGATAACGGGATTTCCGTCCAGCCGTTCAACTCCGGCCTGTCCGTTTTGTACAGACAGGCGGCAACGGCATCCGTCCCATACATATAATAAGCGCTGTTATATGATACCACTTTCATTTCGTCAAATGATTTCCCGGGAGCCGGACCGGAATGGAGCGTCCAAACCATGGAATCGGGATTTACCTGATGAATATTGATTTTCGCCTCATATGTTTTGGTCGAGACGCCATTGTATGAATAAACCGTAATCGTAACAGGCGATGAGAAATCCACGGAGTCTTCGGTATTCCAGTATACGGAGTCATTCGTCGCCTGATTGACAATAAGCACGCCGGAAACCACCATCTCAAAATCCATGGCACAAAGGACTTTCTCTTCTATGGCCGTCCCGTATGGCATGGAATCGCGGTTGTATATCTTTCCGTTCACCTGGTCAATCGTGAATATCACGCTTGACAGGCCCGCTATCGAATCATTCGACAGCGAGAACGAAGCTATTTGTGCATTGCTGAGGCTCCAATCGTCAATCGTCGACTCATCGCCTCCAAGGCAAGAAGACATCAAACACGCCAATCCGGCAATCAGCAACCCGCAAAATTTAATCTTTCTCATCTATTTTTCTTTTTTTCGAGTGGGCAAAAGTAACAACATTTTTTGTATTAGTCTACATCTCCGTCATTTATTTATAATATTTTAGTGTAATGCGCTTTATTTTTAAGAACTTAATCGCGTGTATACGTCTCTATCAACGAGGTTTTGCCATCATCCGGATGAAAAGAGGGAACGGTCTTTACAGCAGACCGTTGCACGCCGTAATAAGCCCGAAAATCAACGGCAGGCACGCCTCTCCCCAGTCTCGCCGGAGCGGTTTCCACGATTAACGCGTCCCAGATATCTTCCTCAAGAAAAGAACGGTGAAGCCGCGCGCCGCCTTCGACCAGCAGGGAACCGATGTTCCGCGCGTGTAAATCGGCCACTATCTTTTGCAGAAAATGTGCGGAATCATCAATCGTTACATATTCCCGGTTTCCTCCCGGCGACGAACGCACGGCGGTGCAATCTTCCGCATCTTCCTCCCGTTTCCGGTAAATCAGTGCGGGAGGATTGCCGTCAAACAAACGGGCATTACCGGAAATTCGCGCATGATTGTCTATCGTGACGCGCAAGGGCGAAGCGCCGGCCCAATAACGCACCGTCAGCGAAGGGTTGTCAAGGACGGCCGTATTCGTCCCCACCATTATCGCCTGAACTTCCGAGCGCAGCTTATGCACCATCAGGCGTGTAACGGGCGTTGACAGCAACGCCGGCGCTTCCTCCCGGCCGCCTCTCCGGCCGTCGATAAAGCCGTCCTCGCTCTGCGCCCACTTGAGTATGACATAAGGGCGGCGTTTTTCATGCAGGGTCATAAAAAAACGGTTCAATGCGGTCGCTTCGCGTTCCATAACGCCGGTCACAACCTCAACGCCGGCATCCCGCAACATTCTGATACCCCGCCCGGCTATTTCGGGAAAAGGGTCCGGACAGGCAACGACCACGCGCGGGATGCCTTTCCGTATGATAAGTTCGGCGCAGGGCGGCGTTTTCCCGTAATGCGAACATGGCTCAAGGCTCACGTACATCGTGGCGTCGCGCAGCAGCGTTTCATCGCGCACGGACGCAATGGCGTTCACTTCGGCATGCGCTTCTCCGTAACGCCGGTGATATCCCTCGCCGATAATCAGACGGTCCCGCACAATGACGGCGCCTACCATCGGGTTCGGAGCTACATTCCCCTTACCGTTCCCCGCCAGCTCCAGACATCTGGACATATATTCCCCGGAAACATCCATCTTTCAAAAATATTTTGTATTCCTCCCAACTCATGCTATCTTTGCCGGAAACATACTGAGAATGAAAGATACGACAGCATACATAAAGCATACGCTTGCAGACATTTATCCGCCGGAAGAAACTCGATGTTTCATTCGCCTGATATTTTCGCACGTATGCGGACTATCCCATCATCAGCAAATTTTATGCAAAGATAAACAAATCTCCGAGAACGAAAAAAAACGGATTTATGCCATCGCCGAAAGGTTGAAAAAACAGGAGCCGGTACAGTACATTTTGGGCGAAACGGAATTTTACAGTTTCCCCCTGAAAGTAAACCCCTCCGTCCTGATTCCGCGCCCCGAGACCGAGGAACTGGTTGACCTAATCATAAAATCGGCGGCGGCGGCAAAATGCTGTCCGGATGATTCCCGAACCGGAATACTTGACGTCGGGACCGGAAGCGGATGCATCGCGATTGCGCTTGCCGGACGCATGCCCCGCGCCGAAGTGACGGCAACGGATATCTCCGAAGCAGCCCTGCAAACGGCCCGGATGAACGCACGGATGAACAAAACCTGTATCCGGTTTCTGCAGTCGGACATACTTGACACCCGTTCGGCCGTTTCACTCGTAACCGGCGATTTCGATGTGATAGTAAGCAATCCGCCCTACGTCAAAAACAGCGAACGGCGGGCGATGAGTTCAAACGTGCTTGACTACGAGCCTCACGGCGCACTGTTTGTCCCCGACGACGACCCGCTGCTGTTTTACAGGGCAATCGCCGTTTTCGCCCGGGAAAAACTTGCGGCCGGAGGCGCGGTTTATTTCGAAATAAATCCCGCATGTAACACGCTCATAACCGGGATGTTGCACCGTGAAGGATTTGCCGATACGGAAATAATACGCGATTTGTCCGGGAAAAACAGGTTTGTCACCGCAAAAAAAATAAAAAGATAATGAAAACGGAATCCGAAATGCTGGCCGCTCTGGCGGGATACTGTTCGCAGGCGGAACGGTGTGTCGACGATGTCAGGAAAAAGATAAAGGCAGCCGGCCTGACAGACGATGCGGAGAATCGAATCGTAAACCGCCTCATAGGGGAAAAATTCATCGACGAACGGCGCTTCTGCCGCAGTTTTGTCAGCGACAAATTGAAATTCAATCGCTGGGGACGCATAAAAACGGGTTATGAGCTTAGAATGAGGAATATAGACCCCGAAATTTATTCAGAGGCCATTGACGCCATTGACGAAGACGAGTACCTGTCGGTCTTAAACGATTTGCTCAAAAGCAAAAAACGTCTGGTCAAAGGACGTTCGGCGCAGGATGTTTTTCAGAAATTATACCGTTTCGCCCTGTCACGCGGATTTGAGGCTCCTCTTGTCATCAAATGCCTGAAGGATTTGTCCGGCGGCGGTATGGATTGTGACGGCTATGATTAAGCGCTTTCTGAATGATTTCGTCAACCTGTTCTATCCGCGGTTATGCTGCTTATGTCAAAATCCGCTGATTGAGAACGAGCAGCATCTCTGCCTGACATGTTTGTGCGATTTGCCCAGAACCTGTTTTCGTACAGGCAAAGATAATCCGGCATGGGCATTATTCGCCGGATTTTCGCGGATGGAAGCGGCGACGGCTTTCCTGTTCTTCGAAAAAGACGGAAAAACGCAGCAGCTGATACATGCTTTCAAATATTACGGCAACCGTTCGCTGGCGGAATATCTGGGGCGCATAGCGGCTATCGAACTGAAAGAGTATGGATTTTTCGCCTCCATCGACGCCATAATCCCCGTGCCCCTGCATCCCAATAAGGAAAAAAAACGCGGATACAACCAGTCCGGGCTTATCGCAAACGGCATCTCCTCCGTCTGCGGATGCAGCGTCGACCGGACGTCGATAATACGTATTGCGGATACGACAACACAAACCCGCAAATCCATTTACGAGCGTCATGTCAACATGGAAAAAATTTTCAAACTGACCAATGCGGAGCATCTCTCCGGGAAACATATTCTTCTCGTCGACGATGTGATGACGACAGGGGCGACTACTTCCGCATGCATCGAAATACTGTCGGAAATACCGGATATAGTCATCAGCATATTTTCGCTGGCAATCGCAATGGAAAACTAAAAAAAGATTACATTTGCACCTGTTAATTTAAAAATAAATCATTATGTATTCACAAGGAAAAATGAACGGATTATGTAATTTTGTACTCATTGCATGTGCATCATTATTTATTTCATCCTGCAGGGAACGGCACAACACGCTGACCGAACAGGAAAAAGCGGAAGGCTGGGCGTTACTCTTCGACGGGGAAACGATGAATGGCTGGAAAGATTATAACAAACCTGCACTCACACAGCCCTGGCATGTCGTGGACGGCTGCATACAGGCGAAAGGCGACGGCAGCGATTCCGACGGATATATCGTCACGGAAAGGGAATACGGGAATTTCGAGCTGTCGTGGGACTGGAAACTGTCCAGGGGCGGCAACAGCGGCATGCTTTATCATGTGGTGGAAAATCCGCTGTTTAAAGTCCCTTACGTTACCGGCCCCGAATATCAGCTGATAGATGAGCCGAACTTCCCGGAGGCGCTGGAGGAGTGGCAAAAACTCGGCGTCGACTACGCGATGTATCTGCCCGACCAAAACCTGATGAGGGTAAACCCGGCCGGCAAATGGAACAACTCAAAAATCGTCTTCGACAACGGACACGTGGAGCACTGGCTCAACGGGGCCAAAATACTTGAGTTCGAGGCCTGGACGGACGACTGGTTCAAACGCAAAAACAGCGGCAAATGGGCGCATGCGCCGGAATACGGACTGGCTCGCAAAGGCGTCGTCTGCCTGCAGGATCACGGTTATCCGGCATCATTCCGCAACATAAAAATAAAGGAACTGCCGGGCAAAACAACAGACATCGACCTGTTTAACGGCGTCGACCTGACGGGCTGGGAAGTTTACGGGACAGAGAAATGGTATGTCGAAAACGGCTTCCTGATTTGCGAAAGCGGCCCGGACAAACAATACGGCTACCTCGCCACCCGCGAATACTACGATAACTTCGACCTTACGCTCGAATTTAAGCAGGAAGCGGACGGCAATTCCGGCGTGTTCATACGTTCGTTCATCGAACAGGGCGTCAAAATAAACGGCTGGCAGGTCGAAGTCGCCCCGAAAAACCACGACACAGGCGGTATCTACGAATCATACGGACGCGGATGGCTTGTCCAAATCCCCGACGAAAAAGAAAACATCCTCAAAGAAGGCGAATGGAACGTGATGCGCATAAAAGTACAGGCCGACAACGTCACAACCTGGCTCAACGGCGAAGAAATGGTGAATATCAGCGACGAAAAAATCGGCGCCGGCAAAGGCCGCATCGCCCTCCAGATACATGACGGCGGCGGCATCCGCGTCCTCTGGAGAAACCTGAAACTGAAAACTTTATAACTGCGAAAGGACTCCCCGGCCATTCCGGCTGGGGAGTTTCCCTTATAAGAATCTAAAACAGCTATCATGAAGCGCTGTTATATTCTTTCATTTATCATGCTCTGCATCCTTTGTCGATTTACATTTGCAGCAGGAACGCGGATTACAGTTTTCTTATCTTGATGTTGCGGAACCAGCAGTCGTAACCGTGATCCTGCAGGCCGATGTAGCCTTCTTTTGCGGGGCCGGTCTTGAAGCCGGGCCAGTCCTTGAACTTGCTTTTCGCGACCAGTTCGTACCATTCCGGCGTCCAGAGGGTATATTCGACTACTTTCACGCCGTTTTGCGTGTGCGTCGCTTTCCCGTCTTTCACGCGGATCAGTATGGTGTTCCATTCTCCGGCGGGTTTTGCGTTCTGGGGCAATGCGGAAAGCATGTCATACAGCGAGCCGGCCAGGTGGTTTGTCAGTTTGTTGTCCGACGCGTTCCAGTTGTCAAGCACCTGCACTTCGGGCGCCGCATAATAGATCGGCTGTCCGGGTTCTTCCACCACATAATAGAATATGCCCGAATTGCCTTCCTTTTCGATTTTCCAGTCCACGGACAGTTCAAAATTCGAATACTTTTCAGTGGCGAACAGGATGTCGCCGCCCTGTCCCTGTCCGGCTTTTGCTCCGCGTTTCACTTTCATGGCCTCTTCGCTGATTTCCCAGTTGGCGGCCATCTCCGTGGCGTTGCATTTGCGCCATCCCTCAAGGGTTTTGCCGTCAAACAAAAGTTGCCAGCCCTCGTTTTTTTCTTTCCGACTCAACGTATTGTTCTGTGCCGATACGAATACGGATGAAATAAATGCGCACAACATTAATGATAAAATTCTCTGTTTCATGATTGATTAATTTTTTTTAAGTTATAACTGAGTGTAAATATAATTTTCAACTTGCGGATTTGTTATCATACAACCGTTTGTGGGCGCAAATATAACAATTCTTTCCGACCGGACAAACTGTTTGACATATTTTACCTCATCTCCGTCTCTTTCGGTTGCCATGACGGGAGATGATCAGCGCGACGGCGAAGAAGAGCAGCGACGCGGACAGGTAAGGCCATATTTCGCGGAAACCCGCATCGCGGACGAAAATGTCATTGAACCCGTTCAATCCCCAGTTTAAGGGCGATATGTTACTCATGGCCTGCATCAGGCGCGGCATGACAAAGGTGGGTATCCACACGCCTCCGACGGCGGCCAGGATGACGACCGACACCGCGCCGAAAACGCTCGCCTGCTGATTTGTGCGGGCAACGCTTCCGATGGCCAGCCCGTAGCCGATGGCGGCCAGCGAGGACGAGACCGACATGGCGAGCAGGGCGGACAGGCTGTGTCCGAGTTCCAGCGCGGGCAGACCGAACAGCGGTATGACGTACATGCCCGTCAGAATCATCAGTGTAAGCTGAAGCAGGCATACGCACAAATAGACGCCGACCTTGCTCAGGATGTATAAATGAAAGGAACAGGGCATCGTCATCAGGCGGTTGAAACAGCCGATCTCCCGCTCGCGAATCATATTGCCGGCCAGCGAGATCACGATGAAGAATATCGCAAACATACTCCAGGCGGGCACGTTGTGCTGGGTGGAGTTGGGAATGATTTTCGTCTTGTCCGGCCGCGCATACGATTCGTTTATCGCAATCAGTTCGCCGGCGTCGATGTCGAGGTTGACGGGTATCGGGACGATGCGGTTCACCTGCCGCGTTATTTCGCCGAGAAGAAGCCGGTTCTGTATCGTCAGCGCATTTTCGCGCACAGCCCGTATCAGCGATGTGCGAAACGACGGTTTGGCTTTCGGGTCGACAAAGATTTTTATCTCGGGACGGGAACGGTTACTTTCCGGTTTTCCACTGCCGAAACCATCTTCGCCGCTTCCTTCGCTTTCACTGCCGCCGCCGTCTTCGCCGCCGTTGAAAGCTTTTTCGACGTCGCGGACGACTTCCGCCCGCAGGTGCGCCGTCGCATGTTCCGGTATGACGACGCCGATCAGGTAGTCGCCGCGCGAGACGGCTTCTTCAAGTTCATTCTCCGAAAGAATGTGTCCGCCCGCTTCGGTTGACACCTCGAAAATGCTGCTTGCCGACAGATGCCGGCCGACCATGCTGCCCAGCGAATCGCGGTCGCTGTCGAGCAGGTAGAGCGCGACGCGATTCTCGTTAATCGAACGGAACGTACTGTCCTGGAGATACGTCATCATCAGCGCCAGCGCCCACGGCATCAGGAAGAGCAGTACAATGCCCCAGACGTCGCGGATAAGCAGCAGAAAATCCCTGCGCAGCAAATTTATAAAATTCCTCATCGTGGCAACCGGGTTTACGGCAGTGTTTTACTTATGAACAGTTCTTCGAGTGAAGAAACGGAGGCTTCGCCAACGAGTTGCCGGGGGACGCCCTCGCAGACCGTCCGCCCGTGATTCATCAGTACGACGTGCGTGCAGAGCTGTTCCGCTTCCTTCATGTCGTGCGAAGTGTAGACAATCGTCATGCCGTTGCGGTGAAGATGCTGCAGGTTTTCGAGGATAACCCGGCGCGAATGTACGTCGACGCCGACCGTCGGCTCATCCAGAAAAAGCAGCGCAGGCCGGTGCAGCAGTGCAGCAATAAGATTGACCTGGCGTTTCATGCCTCCGGAAAGGTGGCCCGTTTTCTTCCCGTGATGCGCCATCAACCCGAAATCTTCCAGGTAGGAGGCGATACGTCCGTTCAGTTCATGCGGCGGAACGGGGTACATCCCGCCGAAAAACCGGAGGTTCTCGCCGACCGTCAGTTCGGGATACAGGGCGATGTCCTGCGGCACAACGCCTATCAGCGGTTTTATACATTTCATTTTGCGCCGCACGTCAAACCCGCCGACCGCAACCTCCCCGCCATCGTAAGAACGCAGGCCGCACAGTATCGAAATCGTCGTCGTTTTTCCCGCGCCGTTAGGCCCCAGCAATCCGAAGAACGCGCCCTGTCCCACCTGCAGCGTCAGTCCGTCAACCGAGGGATGCGACGCTCCGGCGTATGTCTTGCGCAGATTCCGGATCGTTATCAGGGGATTTTCCATCATTTGCTTTTGATTAGTTTCTCGAGGCCGGTAAAAAACAGTTTCTCCTGTCCGCCGATAGCTTTCAGGTGATTGCCTATCGTCTGATAATCCACGCCCTCCTGCGAGCGGTTCTTGTAAATGCGTCCGGCTTCCGAGGCGAAAATACGCCACTGGTCGCCGATGTCCGTGAGGTGCAGCGAAAACTCATTCAACCCGCGGATACCCGTTATCTCCGCCGCCTCCTGCAGGAATGCCGCATAGAGGAAACGGAATCCGGCGCCTCCCGTCCCGATTTCCTCCATCATGCGGATAAGCTGCACCAGATGCAGGGCGGCTTTCCGCTCCCCATAGATTGACGGGAATTGCGGTATCTTGTTGCCGAGGTAGTTAAACCCGTTCACTCCGACGAAAGGCACAGGCCCCGGCTCGTGAATCATACGGTGGCAGTTTTTCAGGATTGCCGCCGTCGCCAGTTTTTCGAGATTGGGCGCCTTGCGGGGCAGCGATTTTATCCAGTAAAGCTTCCCGAACGGCGGATATGTGCCCTTCGAAAAGCGCGCGCGCAGCAAATCGCGCGACGAGATTGTCACTTTTTCCGTTGCAATGGGGTCGCTGACAAGGTAGTCATCCTCCTCCCGCCCGATGACGCAGATGTTGTGGGCATTAAAATGGAACCGGTATTCCAGCGGCATGTAGGGCAGGAAATACATCCCGACGACGCAGCCTGCCGGGATACCCCGTTCGATGAGCGCGTCCAGCCGGCGCACCGCGTTCTTCCTGTTCAGGAAAACGGTCTTGTGTATTTTGAATCCGAGCAGCCGCGTGACGCGCGCAAAGATGACGCCCGGCAGGGGGCGGAAAGAGGTGACGGGGAATCCCGCCAGCCGGATAAACGGCAGATGGACAAAGTAGAGCGAAGCGGAAAGGCCGAAAATAAGCGGCTCCGAATAGTCGTATCCGTAAAAGCGAAGCAGATTGGCCGTCACCCCGTTTTCGCAATGGGCGGCGGTGCGGTGTTCAAAATCTATCTCCATTCATCCACGCGTTTTAGTTCGTCAACCGTGATGCGCAACGCATCCGCATATCTCCGCAGGGTCTCCCCGTCCGATTTCACAAATTCATCATATTTCAGATGTTTGCGGATTTTTCTTTTCGGAACGCCGGAATAGGAGGCCAGCATCCCCACGTCCTGCAGCGCCTTTTTCATGTGATAGGCAAGCGGACTGGCCTCTTTTGCCAGCACCTGCCGGCGGATTTCGCCGCACTGTTCGCGGATGTCGTCCCAGACGGCATTCAGCGCATCGTTCTTCACGCTCCAGCCGTCGCTGAGCACGGGCGTATAATGGCCGTCCCCGTCCACGGCATATATCAGGTCGCGGACAATCCTGTCCTTGAAGTATTTCAAATCCTGCGGCACATCTTCTGTCTTCACTGTCAACTTTTAATTTTTAATTCCTGATTCTTAATTTCCTAACAGACCGTCAGCAAAGCGTATGCGTATGAAAAGCGCGCGCTTTCGGGCACCATCAGCAGTATGCGGTCGCCCTTTTTCGCCCGTCCCGAACGGTGCAGGCCGTCCAGCATGGCAAATGCCGAGACCGACGCGACGTTCCCTATTTCCGGCAGATTAACGAACCATTTCTCCGCGGGGATGTCATAGCCGCATACTTTCAGCTCATCCTCAATCTTCTTCCCGAAATACATGGACGAGAGGTGGGGCATGAACCAGTCGACGGAAGAGGGGTCGAAATGACGCCTGCCGGCTATCTCCCGCAGGAAGCGCCCGCCGAGTTTCACGATATGGCTTTCCAGCATCCTCGTGTCCTGCTTCAGCGAGAAAAGCGAGCGGTCGATCCACTCCTGTTCCGCGAACTGCGTCCATCCCCGGAGGTTTCCGTGCCCGTCCTTATCGCCGCCGGCGTACATGCATGTTTCCGTCTCGTTTGCGAACGAAGTCAGCTCAATCCATTCGATGCGGTACGAAAGCGCGTTCTCCGCCGGTTTGGCCTGCAGCAGCAGGGCGACGCTTCCGTCCGACAGCATCCAGCGCAGAAATTCCTTTTCAAACGCAAGTATCGGCTGATCGCTCAGGCGGTTGATCAACTCCGATTCCCTTTCGAAATAGCGGGCCATCATCCAGGCCGACAGGCGCTCGGACGCCACGCATACCGCGTTCCGGACATCGCCGGCCAGCGTGGCATAGCAGGCGTATTTCAGAGCCTGCATCCCCGTGCAGCACGAGCCGGCGAACGAAACGACCTCGGTATGCCGGCTGCCCTGCAGTTCGCCGTGCACCATGACCCCGTGCGAGGGCATGATCTGCTCGGGCGAAGCCGTCGCGCACGACAGCAGGTCAATCCCGTCCAGCGTCAGCTCCGCGTCCAGCAGTCCCCTGACGGCATTGGCCGCCATGACAACGTTGGTGTGCGTCACCCGCCCCTCCCTGTCAAGCGCGTAATAGCGTTGCCTTATCCCGTTTTTGGCCAGTACCAGCCGTTTGGCCAGCAGCGACTTTTCATTAACAAGGCCGATATACTGTTCCATTTCGTCGTTCCCGACCGGCCGGTTCGGAAAAAATGCGGAGAGGCGGTTTATATAGACGGTCTCATTCATCATATTTTTTTTACATACATAGATTAATCAAGTTCATAGCACAGTTCCTGCCGCGCTTTCCGTAGCGAGGCCCTGCGAAACGGCCAGGTAAGGAAGAAGAAAATCATCCCGACCGGCGACACGACGTATAACACGAAAAACAGATAAACGCAGAACAGGCGCAGGTAGGGCGTTCGCCCGGCATCCCTGTAGGAGCCTTTCGCGATAATGAACTTTGCCCACTGCCCCCAGAGCCGGTAGCCGTTTTTCTCGATGAACCAGACGGTCGGCAGGAACGTGACGGCACGCTCGCGCATCAGGGCGGCCTGCAGTCCGGCAAAGTCGCCGCGCTCCAGCGCATCCCGGATGATATGTCCGAACACCTCCGCATGTTCCATGTCGCCGGGCGAAATCCCCGCGGCGGGCAAAAGGCGCGTGGCAGCCTTTTTGTTATAGAACAGCCACCGTACAACCGTAATCACGCTAACCAGATTAGCCGCCCTGTCCTGCAGGGAGATAAAACCGGCATAGCGTCCGCCCGCCTGACGGATGTATTCGCGCATCCTGCGCTGAGCCATCGCCCACATGTTGCGGCATCCCAGCGCCACGACGACAGGGCGTCCCTTCAGGTAATTCCGGATATCGTCCGACTGAAAGAACGCATGAAGCGGCACGGAACACGACAGATACCAGCTTTGCCCGGCAATGAGAACCAGATCGGCATCTTCCACATCGCTCAGGTCGATGGGTTTCAGTCCGCACGGCACGCCAAGGCGGGATTCGGGAAAAACCTGGAAAAAATCCGCGGCAGACCACGGGAATGGATACGGCTCTTCGGGAACAATCTCCTTGCGCACAATATCATATCCGGCCTGAACAAAAGGTTTGCAAATCCTGTCTGCAACGGCAAGCGCCTGCCCCGTCTGGGTATAATAAAACAGCGCTATCCTGTATTTCTTCACTGTCTCGCCATATTAAATTTATCTTCTTTACTTTGCTTCGTTTTCCACTGTTTTCAAAAAACTCGGCGCAAAGGTATAGCATTTTTTTGTAAATCCAAAAATCATCAATACCTTTGCGCCTAATATCAAAAGAAAAAGCAATGAAGCAGATAAATCGACTGAAAGTTGTTCTGGTTGAACAAAAGAGGACAGGTAAATGGCTGGCTGAAACCATTGGTTATGATGTGGCAACCGTCTCGCGCTGGTGTTCCAACGTGACACAGCCTCCGCTTAAAGTTTTATATAAAATAGCCGGGTTATTGGATGTGGATATAAAAGATTTGCTTGTTTCGAGTAAAAACACGGGAGAGTAACGTTATACGGTGGTTTTCGACTGTCGATTACCTGATATCAGGAGCATTTTTTGTTTCCAGCCGGATATGTTGATTTTTTTTTCGCCTAACAGCGATATTTTTTTTATGTTTTTGTTTTGTTTATAAAAAAATGCACTACATTTGCAGCGCAAATTTTTAAAAAATTACATATTATATGTTCTCTGTAAAAGTAAAATATTCGTCCTGTTTTGAATTAATTAACACATTTGTGTTGGTTGATTCCGAATATTAGACATTAAGTCCGATTAAAATTGAATATTACGCGTGTAAGCGTGATCTTAGCAGAATGAAATACGGGGAATGGTAAAAAAGGCCGGAGCGTTTTATCGCAATGACCGGTTATACGATAGATGAATTTAATGCATTAGCAACCTTTTTTAAGGAAGCGCATGATGAATATTTGTCTGAGTATCATCTGAACGGGAAACGCCGTAGAGGTTACCGGCGATACGTTATGTACAGCAATGCACCTCTTGGCAGTATCGAAGAGCGTTTGGCGTTTATACTGTCGTATCTGAAACTGAATTCGATACAGGAAGCACAGGCAGACCTTTTCGATATAGAGCAGAAACAGTGTTATGAATTTGTACATGGACTTGGAGTGATTCTTCAACGTGCTCTGGAATACAGCGGCAACATACCTGCGGGTAATAATACGGAACTGCAGGAGGTACTTTCCGTTCTGCATGGAGCGGAAGAGAGGATTCTTTTGCACGACGGTACGGAACGTGAAATTCCCCGTCCACAGGATGAAGAAGTCCAAAAGGAAAAGTACAGCGGCAAGAAGAAAAGGCATACAGTAAAGAATGCAGTTATCATCGGTTGCAGTTGTATGATACTCTTTGTCAGCCAAACTCTTCAGGGAAGTGTTCACGACAAAAAGATAGCAGA